>JAEYVS010000082.1 GCA_023429265.1 Bacteroidota bacterium
TTCAGACGGAGGACGTACGTGGGGCAATAGTAAACGCATTTACGGGTTCACTGGAAGAAAGCCATTCCAGGATAAAGAATGGATAGTCTCTGACCATACATCCTCTCAGTACAAAGGAAATCTGTATATCAGCTGGACAGAATTTGATGAGTATGACAGCGAAAACCCTAATGACAGCAGCCGGATTTTGTTTTCGATGTCAAAAGATCAGGGACAGAGCTTTACCGAGCCGGTAGTAATATCCGATAGAGGCGGTTCTGCCAAAGACGGTGACAATGCCGTCGAAGGTGCCGTACCAAGCGTCGGTCCGAATGGTGAAGTCTATATAGCGTGGGGAGGTCTACGCGGCATTGAATTTAATAAATCTCTCGATGGCGGTGCTACATTCAGTGAGGATATGTGGATAACCGATCAGGTAGGCGGATGGTCCTATGACATACCGGGATTGTACAGATGCAACGGTCTTCCCTTTACAGCGTGTGACATATCAGGTGGGGATTATAACGGAAATGTTTACATTAATTTCTCAGACAGCCGTAATGGCGACCACGATATATTTATTGTAAGGTCTTCAGACGGAGGTGACTCCTGGTCTGATGTCATTCGTGTGAATGACGACGCAGTGGGTAACGGCAAGGAGCAGTTTATGTCTCACTTTTGCGTTGATCCAGTAACAGGTGTAATGTATGTGCTGTATTATGACAGAAGGAATTACAATGACTTAAAAACAGATGTTTATCTTGCTATAAGCAGGGACGGGGGACTGACCTTTACAAATGAAAGGATCAGTGATACTCCATTTGTTCCTAACTCTAAAGTTTTTTTCGGTGATTATATCGGTATTAATGCTTATAATAACTTTTACTCTGCAATCTGGATGAGAATGGATGACGGGATTCTTTCCATTATGAATTATTCCAATACGTTGCAATAAGTTCTCCGTGTAATTTTTCAACTTTAAGATTCTAATGTCCGAATATCAGGTATCTGCCCGGAAATTCCGTCCGCAGAAATTCAGCGAAGTCACATCCCAGGAGTTTGTTACCAGGACCCTGAAGAACGCTATTAAGACTAAAAAGATAGCGCACGCTTATCTTCTTAGCGGTCCCCGTGGTGTCGGTAAAACCACCATCGCACGTATCTTTGCGAAAGCAATGAACTGTGAGCATCCAAAGGACGGGGAACCCTGTGGAGAAGTGGAAATAAAGAATGAGACTGAATGTATCAGCTGCAGAGAGATAAGAACAGGTGTTCATCCTGACATAATGGAGCTCGATGCTGCCTCAAACCGCGGTATAGACGATGTACGCGCCATACAGGATGCTGCGAAAATATTTCCGATGAAGGCTAAGTATAAGTTCTTCATTATCGATGAGGTTCATATGCTTACCGTTCAGGCATTTAATGCTCTCCTCAAAATACTGGAGGAGCCGCCGGATTATCTTATCTTTATCCTCGCGACAACGAATCCCGAAAAGATACCCCAGACGATAGTAAGCCGCTGCCAGAGATTTTCTCTCCAGATGATAAAAGTCGATGAGATAATGGGAAATCTCAAAGCCATCGCTAAAGAAGAAAAGATAAAGATCGATGAAGAATCATTATTTCTCATATCAAAGCTCGGTTACGGAGCGCTTCGTGACGCTCAGGGCATATTCGATATGGCTGTATCATATTGCGGTGAGGACATAAAGTACGACGAGCTTAAGCAGTTCCTCAATCTCCCTGACAAAGACGTATATTTTAAGATAGCCGATCTCATACGGGACGGTGATGCAAAAGGTATTCTGAATTACTTGAGCGAACTGTCCGGCAGGGGAATGGATATGCATACATTTTATAATGGCATAACAGAGCATTTCCGCAACCTACTCATTATTAAAACAACTGATAATCCTGACCTTCTCGATGAGTCTGACCAGACAAAGGAGCAGTTCAAACAGCAGGCTGAAGGCTTCTCTCAGGAGCAGATACTCAGGCTGCTCAAGGTGATATTCGAAGCGGAAAGCAGGATTAGATATTCGTCTAATCAGAAGATACTCTTTGAGGCTCTCATAGTGGAGCTTAGCAGTCTCAATAAAGAGGTTGTGGACATATCATCGCTGATCTCAGAGCTGGACGCTCTCAAAAAAAAAATTCCAATAACGGGTAATACGGCTCCACAAGCCCAACAAAGATCGGTGCAGCCTCCCGGTCAGGATGAAGAACCGGAGGAAAAGTCCGAAAGCGAAGTTCTGAAAAAGCTCAAAGACCTGTTCGACGTCGAAAAATTTAATACTAATTAAAAAATGAAGACTTTAGGCATAAAAAAGAATTTTCTTGCAATGGAAGATGAGTACTCAAATTACAAGGACTCTGCCATTGTCATAGCATCAGCTCCGTATGAAGCAACAACGTCTTACGGAAAAGGCACATCCAGAGGACCCGAGGCTATTCTGAAAGCTTCTCACTATGTTGAGTTTTTCGACGAAGAGCTAAATAAGGAGCTGGCCTTCGAAAAAGGTATTGCTACCCTGAAGCCAATGGAGTTCGGTGAAAGGAAAGGAAAGAAAGCTCTTGACCTTATATACAAAAATGTAAAATCTCTTATAGACGATAAAAAGTTTGTCGTCACACTCGGAGGCGAGCACTCCATTTCAACTGCACCCATAAAGGCTCATTACGATTCATATGACGATATTTCTATCCTGCATTTTGATGCTCACTCTGACTTTCGCGATACATATGAGGGAAGTAAATACTCCCACGCAAGCTTCGCTGCAAGAGTAGCGGAGTTCTCAACCGATATCACCCAGGTCGGCATACGCGCGCAATGCAGGGAAGAGTACGATTTCATCAAGGAAAAGAACATCAATACATTTTATGCATATGAAATAAGAGACGGAAAATACGGCGACAATTGGCAAAAGGAAGTCATAAGTACACTAAAAAAGAATGTATACATTACATTCGACGTAGATTATCTTGATCCGTCCATAATGCCCTCTACCGGTACGCCGGAACCAATGGGTTTTCACTGGGAAGAAACAATGAAGCTTTTCAGGCTTCTTGGAGGAGGAAGACACGTTGTAGGCTTCGATGTGGTGGAGCTGGCTCCGAGAAAGGATTTTACTTATCCGGATTTCCTTACTGCGAAATTAATTTATAAAATGCTAAATTATTTCGTGAAGTAATGACCGAAACCGAACTCAAAAAATACGCGGGAGTGATAGTAAAACGCCTCGCCAAACACTACCCTGATTCGGTTACTCATCTCGATCATAAAAACCCGTTCGAGCTTCTTATATCCACTGTTCTCGCTGCCCAGATGACCGATGAAGGTGTTAATAAAACGATGACGCCGCTTTATAAGACTAAATATAAGAAACCCCAGGACATCCTTAAGGACGGTTTTGAGAATTTCCGCAATAACATAAAATCAATAAACTTCTATAATAATAAAGCGAAAGCGGTTATCTCTTTATGCGAAGACCTCGTGAATAACTACGGAGGCAAAGTCCCCGACACTATGGATGAACTCATCAAGCTCAAAGGCGTCGGACGTAAAACCGCGAATGTCGTACTGGGTAACTGCTTCGGTAAAACCGACGTTATCATCGTCGATACACATCTGAAAAGAGTATCACAGCGGCTTGGGCTTGTGGACAGCGATAAACCTGAAGTAATAGAGAAGGAGCTGAGCGAACTCATTACCGCAAAGGACCAGTTCAATTTCTCAATGCGGATTGGCGACCACGGCAGACAAATATGCAAAGCAAAGAAACCCTTATGCGAAGAATGCTTTTTGAATGATATCTGTCCGTCAGCTTTTAAAGTATGAATAAGTAAAATACGAGTACTGTTTCCCAAGCCCCAGCTTGGGAAACATTCTTTAAACTTTAAACTTTAAACTTTAAACTAATTTGCCCGACCTTACTAAGATCAAAATGATCCTGATGGATCTCGACGGATGCCTGACAACAGGTCACCTTATCTACTTTGCCGGCGAGGATGGTAATGTTGTAAAAGACGCGAAGGTTTTCCACACTCACGATGGCTTTGGTATTGTAAGAGGCATTGAGCTGGGGATGAAATTCGCCGTCATCAGCCAGAGGTCATCACCTGTGAATAAAATGCGCACCGATAAGCTTGGTATTCACCACCTTTTCGAAAACATCCCGGATAAGCTCATTGCGTTCGAAGAATTAAAAGCTCAGTACGGCTTTACCAATGAAGAGTTCGCATACATCGGCGATGACGAGTTTGATATCCCCCTTCTGAAGCAGGTTGGATTCTCTGCGGCTCCTGAGAGCGCGGTACCTGAGGTCAAAAAGCACGTCCACTACATATGCAAGCTCCGCGGCGGATACGGCGCAGTGAGGGAGTTTATCGATGAGATACTGAGAGCGCAGAAATTAATATGAAACTAATAATATGACAGATAAGATCAGAGGTATCGGCGGCGTTTTTTTATATTCCAAAAATCCAAAAGAACTAGCTGAGTGGTATAGGGACGTGATGGGTGTGAACGTGGTTTTTACTGATGAGTATGATGCCTATTACTGTGAGTTCAGGTATCCGGATAAAGACGCTCCGTATGGTTATGCAAGCACGGTATGGTCGGTAATGAAAAGTAAAAAGGACATCGACAGGTCAGCACCGTCATTTTGTATTAACTACAGTGTGGATAATATGGATGAATTTTCAGCTCACCTGGCTGAGAACGGCATAGAGCTAAAGGAAATACACGAACACCCGGAAGGGAAGTTCACGCACTTCAATGACCCTGACGGAAACCAGATCGAACTCTGGGAACCGTCGGAAGAGTACTTTAAGATGGAAGGGTGAAATAAGGATTAATTTTTTTATCAATTACTCATATACTGCTTTTGATATTCCTTTGGTGTCAAACCGGCTACTTTTTTAAATAATCTTGAGAAATAAGGAGGATTCTCAAAACCAAGTTTATATGCAATTTCAGAAATACTATTCTCACCTTCAACCAGCATGTTCTTTGCTTCTGACACAATATATAAATGGATTAATTCCAGTGCGGATTTACCTGTTTCCTGCTTCAGCAAATCACTTAGATATTTAGGTGAGAGATTTAGTTTTTTAGCAATACTATGTACACTGGGTAATCCTTCCAATTCGGATTCTCCTTCTTCGTAAAATGAAATAAGACATTTATTGAATTTCTTAACATTTGCTCCCGATAATGATTTTCTATCTACAAATTGTCTTTTGTAAAACCGCACAGCATATTTCAATAAAGAATCAAGATGTGATAGAATGATAGATTTACTGAATTCATCAGGGTTATTATGGTATTCTACTTCCATTTTGTTATATAGTGACCACATAACTTCTTTCTCTCTGGGTGATAGATGCAGCGCTTCATTAATTTCATAATCAAAAAAACTATATTCCTTGATCTCATTGAATAACGGATGTCCAATCAAAAAATCTTCATGCAAATGAATAACGAAACCGTCCTCAGCTAATTCTAATCCGCGAGCCGTAAGCTTTTGCCCGGGCTTTGTAAAAAACATCCATCCGCGATTGTGGTCATACTTGGTTCTTCCATAGAACAATTCACCTGACTTTAAATTCTTAAAACATATTACGTAAAAGTCACATACCAACTCCAAATCTTCCTTAAATTTTGGAGAATTTTTAATAACATTTAAGCTTAGCAGAGGGTTTTCCGGTGGTGGAAAACTTTCTGCCTCGTCAAGTTCGCTTATTGTTTTAAAGTGCTTCATTGTATAATTTATTTATGATATGAATTTTTATAAATAAATGCTATAGAATTTAAAAAGTCGAAGCATCTATTACATACCGATAACGTGCTTCTTTGTTAACCACTTTCTTCCAGGCCTCATTGATTTGGTCGGCTTTAATAATTTCAATTTGGGGATAGATTTTATTTTCTGCACAATAGTCCATTACTTCTTGGGTATCAGAAATTCCACCTATCAATGAACCGTTAAAGTTAACACGGTTGAAAATCATATTGAAATTATTAATTTCCAGTGCACCGCCAACCGGCTGCCCGACTTGTGTGAAATAGCCATAAGGTTTAACACAATCAATATAGGGTGACATTTCGTATGCGTATGGAACAGTAGAGATCATATAATCTAGCTTACCTTTCCAGGGTATTAAATCTTCGGAACTACTAACCACAATGATTTCCTTTGCTCCAAATCTTTTGATGTCTTCAATTTTCCCGGGTGATGTTGTAAATGCATATACTTCTGCTCCTTTGGAAACCGCCAATTGTATTGCCATATGTCCCAAACCGCCAATACCTACTACACCGACTTTATTGTTTTCTTTCATTGCTTCAAACTGTACCATTGGTGAATAAGTCGTAATTCCTGCGCAGAGTAATGGTGCTGCATATTTTAAGTCAATGCTTTCCGGAATTTTTATGGCATAATGGTCTCTAACTACAATGTTGTTTGCGTATCCTCCCTGGGTAATGCCGGTTGGTTCTCTTTCATCAGGGTAACCATATGTAAATAATGTATCCGGTTGATATTGTTCTTCATTTTTGCAAGTTGTACAACCGTCAACCATACAACCCACGCCTGCTTTATCTCCAACTTTAAATTTTGTTACGTTTTTCCCAACGGCCGTAACTATTCCTGCAATTTCGTGTCCCGGTACTTGAGGATATTCTTGTGGTCCCCAATGCCCTTGTATCTGGTGAATGTCTGAATGACAAATTCCGGAATACTTTATTTCGATTAATATGTCGTTATCGCCAACAGGTCTTCGTTCAAATTCCCAGGATGACAAGGGATTTTTTTCGTTTGTTCCTGCAAAACCTTTCGATTTAATATTATTGTTCATTGAAATACATTTTATATTTTTTGAAAAGAGTGAAAAGTGAGGAATAAGTACCAATCCAACACCTGCTGCTATAGAAGTTTTGATAAATTCTCTACGACTGTTTTCTTGAGAAGATATTTCTTTAGTCTTCATTTCTTATTTTTTGTATTGTTCATCTGTTACAGCTTCCTGCCAATCGACAATTCCATTCTCAGTATTTGGGACAATATACAGTTGTTGTAAACCAACGTCAGGACTAGCACCGTGCCAATGGCGAACATTAGGTGGACATTTTACAACATCTCCTTTTTGTATGGTCTCAATTGGTTGCCCCTCGATCTGATGATAGCCAATTCCGTCAGTGATAATCAATATCTGACCTGATGGATGAGAATGCCAATTACTTCTTGCACCCGGTTCAAAATAAACATTTCCAACGGCTGTGGTAAAAACAGAATCAATGTCAACCAATCCTATGTTATAGGCATTTCCTGTAAAAAAATCGGCTGAACCTTTTTCCCCTTTCGGGAAAATAGCGTTTACTTCAATGTTTTCAGTTTTCATATTTTCTTGTTTTTCTTTGTTTATTAAACTACAACCAGTTATAGTTAAAAGACTTCCTGAAAGTAATACAATTATTTTAATAATATTTTTCATATCTAATGTTTTTAGTGTTCTAATTCAAACTTGACGGTTAGAGAACCATTTATTATAAAATGTTCCAGGCCGCTTGTTATTTTTCCCAATGAAACCAGACCGTCAGCATAACTGAAATCTTTATAAAATAAAGCGATATTTCCCCAAGGTGCGTAATAAGTCAAATCTCCAATAGAAGGATCAAATCCATCTGGTGCACCTTCAATTGTCAATTCTTTAGATAGTGTAAAAACTTTCTCAATATTTGAATAATCTTTCAGCTCTACTGTCAGGGGTAGAAGTGAAGCAAAATCTCTACTTGTTGGGTTGTCGTATAAAATGGCTTCTGCCGTTTTATCACCAATGGTTATTTTCAGTTTCATTGTATCTTGTATTGAAATATTCATTTTTCTTTCTTTGTCGCAAGCAGATAGTTGTGAACAACACAAAGTGAAAAAAGCGAAAACAAATACGTAAAATAATTTCCTCATCGCCTTTCAAGTTCAATTATTAATTAAACTTACTATACAAAATTAATAAATGTTAAGCCGTCTGGACGTATACAAAAGGCTAAAAGTCAGATACATTTTGCTAAATTATGGGAGAATTCTGTTACATAGGTTGGAAAACAAAAAAGCCACTTAAAAAAGTGGCTTTCATTGCGGAACCGACGGGACTCGAACCCGCGACCTCCTGAGTGACAGTCAGGCGTTCTAACCAAACTGAACTACGGCTCCTTTTTAACTACCATATTAATAAGTACTTTAATAAGCACTAATTAACAGGAAAAGACAATTTATAGGGATTTTTTAATATTTGCAATTCCATTTCTTATGCAATTTCTTTTTAAGATCTTTGTTTAAAAGAACTTATTGCCCTATTTAAAGCTCATATCCGTCATTTTCCTCAC
>JAEYVS010000172.1 GCA_023429265.1 Bacteroidota bacterium
TTACAAATATGGATCTTTCAATTGCGCCGATGGCCGATTTTTATGAATATGTAAACGGAGGCTGGATAAAAAGCAATCCCATCCCCGCAGGATACTCCAGGTGGAGCAGTTTTTCCGAGGTGGAGGCGCGCAATGAAATAATCCTGAAACAGATACTCGATGAAGCGCTCGTCTCAAATGCTCCCGCCGGAAGTAATATGCAAAAACTTGGCGACCTCTATTATACAGCTACCGACTATGAAGGCAGAGAAAAAGCAGGTATTTCGCCTATTGCTCCATACATACAAAAAATTGACGCAATGCAAAACTCTGCAGACATGCAGCTTTTGCTTGCTGAATTTCTTATGAATAGGATAGGGAGTATGTTCTGGATATCAGCAGGACAGGATGATAAAAACAGCTCTATATATGTCCCTCAGATGTATCAATCCGGTTTGGGATTACCTGACAGGGATTATTATTTCGAAGAAGGTGATAAATATAAAATGCTTCGAGACGAATATGTAAAGCACATTGCAAAAATGTTTGAGCTTGCAGGATATCTGCCCGTACAAGCTAAACAAATGGCAGATGTGGTAATGAAGATTGAAACCCGCCTCGCAGCCGCATCAATGACACGCCTCGACAGAAGAGATCCTGACAAAACTTACAATAAGATGACTCTCTCAGAGCTTCAGTCACTTATGCCTGATTTTGATTGGACTGCTTTCTTTACCGCGGCAGAGTTTGAGATGGATGAAGACTTTAATAACGGTATCATTGTGGGCCAGCCTGATTTTATGAAGGAAGTCAATAAAATGATGACTGACGTTTCGATCGACGATTGGAAAATATACCTGAAACATAAGCTTCTTGGTTCCACTGCCGATCTGCTAAGCTCAAATCTGGAAAACGAAAGGTTTTATTTCTACAACACCATACTTCGCGGAATAGATGAGAAGCGTCCTGACTGGAAGATCGCTGTGGACAGAGTGGAGGGCTCTCTGGGCGAAGTCCTCGGGCAGATGTTTGTCGAGCGTGCATTTAGTCCGCAGGCAAAAGAGAAAGCCCTCATCATGGTGGATAATATAAAAGATGCAATGCGTCAGAGAATAAATGAGATAGAATGGATGGAGGACGCAACAAAACAACAGGCACTCAAAAAGTTGAACGCTTTTACACCAAAAATAGGATATCCTGACAAATGGCGTGACTACTCCGGGCTTACCATTGACCGGAGCTCATTGCTGGAGAATGTTCATCGTGCAAACAGGTTCTATTATAAACGCAATATAGAGCGCATTGGAAAGCCGGTCGAGGATGAATGGTTTATGAATCCGCAGACTGTCAACGCATACTACAGCGCGAGCCGCAATGAGATCGTTTTCCCCGCAGGAATCCTCCAGCCGCCCTTCTTTTCGGAGGACTTTGACGATGCCATTAACTACGGCGGAATCGGCGGTGTAATAGGACACGAGATCACTCACGGGTTTGACGACCAGGGCAGAAAGTACGATGCTGATGGTAATCTCCGCGACTGGTGGACAGAAGCCGACGGCAAAAGATATGAAGAGCTTGCCGGTAAGCTCGCCGACCAGTACAGCAGTTACGTGGCAATAGATGACGTCCATCTTGAAGGTGAATTAACTCTCGGAGAAAATATTGCCGATCTCGGTGGAATAAAGCTTGCGTACATCGCTCTGATGAAATCCCTCGAAGGAAAGGAAACCCCTTTAATTGGAGGCTTTACTCCCGAACAAAGGTTCTTTATCTCCTGGGCGCAGATATGGAGGAATAACATCACGGATGAAGAGCTTCGCCTGAGGATAAATACGGATTCACACTCACCCGGAAAATACAGGGCATTCGTTCCGCCGTCGAATATGACGGAATTCTATGAAGCCTTTGGCGGCGAAGCAGGAGACCCGATGGTCCGCCCGGATGCCGACAGGGTGGTTATCTGGTAAAAGGATTAATATTCAGTCGTTTATATAAAAGAAGGGTAAAAGCCCTTCTTTTTTATTTTAAAATTTTGGGCTAAATTGTTTTTATAGAGAGATAAAGTTTAGTGTCTGAGCTTAGATCTTTATGAAATTTTAAGATGTTGTTTTTTCATGTTTGGTAGATTAGTGGTTTTGAAATGGGTCTTGTTGTTTTTATAGTTGTTTAGTGAAAAATTGGCTTTGGTCTCAAAATTGAGTTTGTTTTTTCAATAGTTTCTTAACCGGTGGTTTATTTTTAAATTTTTTTCTTCTACAGTGTAAAAACAAAATTTAGCATTTTTCCATAATCCGCGCGCATAATCTTACGGTATTTGCTATATGTCAAAGAACAAGTGATGAACGAGGAAATAATTACGTTCTAATCTTTATCAAAATAGTAATATTTACGTTGAATGTCAAGGCATAATTAAATATTAATTTTATTATATTGAACTATACTAACAAACTTAGGAGGTTAAGCAATGAGAAGTTTATTCATCCTATGATGAATTAGAATACGGGCTTTCACAAACTATCCCAATCCATTTAATTCCGAAACCATAATTAGATTCAATCTTAATTACAAACTTGAAATATACAATAATAATCAGGAGGTGTGTACCTCGACAAAAAGAATGATTCTGATAAAGTAGGATGGATATTAGAAAAATAATATTGTATATAATTATTATATTATCGAATGCAGGTTATCTGCATTCACAATCGGGGTGGATACAAAAAAATATGGGATCGGGAAACCTTGTATCGATAAATTTCATTAACTCGAACACAGGTTATATTTTTCGCAGCAATAAAGTTTTATTTAAGAGTACTAATAAGGGCGCAACC
>JAEYVS010000184.1 GCA_023429265.1 Bacteroidota bacterium
TCTCAATGCCACATAACTTCCCGATTTCCTTGCATTATGAGAGATTAAATACTTTTTACCTAAGTTTTGTATTTCTATAATATTGTTCACTAAATTATGTCAGCAAAATTTCGCTCTGTTTTTCTAAAATACAACGTACCAGTTATGAAAATTATTATCGAAAAAGCTACCGATAAAATAAATCCCGGCAAAAACAAATCAAACTTTGAACCAAGCAAAGCCCACCTGAAACCATCTATCACCCCAACTAGAGGATTCAGAGAATACAGCATTCTCCACTCCACAGGAACGAGATTACTGCTGAATCCTATGGGAGAAATAAACAGACCCAGCTGCATTAGAAACGGCACTATGTACCTGAAGTCCCTGAACCTTACATTGAAAGCTGAGAACCACAATCCCGCTCCAAGAGCCGGTATAAACGCGAGTACCACGAATAAAGGTAATGTTAGTATCTCCCATCCCGGAATGATTCCATACCATATCATCAGCACAACCATAATAAAAAATGTAGTTATGAAATCAACAAAACTTACTGCTATTGAGCTTATTGGAAGCAGCACCCTCGGAAAATACACTTTTGTAATAAGATTTGAATTCGAAATAAGGCTTAAGCTGCTTTCTGAAAGTGAATTGGAAAAAAATGACCAGGGTAGTAAACCCGCTAATACAATAAGCGGATATGGAACTCCATCCTGGGGGAGCTTTGCTATCTTTCCGAAAACTACTGAAAATATAATTATTGTTAATAATGGCTTTAATAAACTCCATAATATCCCAACAACGGTTTGTTTATATCTTACAATTATGTCACGCCAGCTCAGGAAATACAGTAGTTCTCTATACCGCCAGATATCCTTAAAATAATTTCCGGATTTTTTTCCCGCCTCTATGGTTAGGAAATGGTCAGGCAATTAATTCTTGGATATTTTCATTAAGGCAGATGCAATTCTTGACGAGGACTTTCCGTCAATCTCTCCGCATTCAAGCTCTAAACCCTTTTTTCTCTCCTCTGAGTTCAACATCGGATTTTCAAGATACTTAAGAATAGACTGTTTTAATTCTTCGTAGTGATATGTAACTTTTACAGCTCTGGTATTTATAAGCTTTTGCAAATGAAAAAAACTTCTTAATCTTCTTGCGGAATTGTGTTCTTTTAAAACCGAATCACCATCAAACAATGTCAATATAACAGGCTTTTTATGAATCAGACCTTCTATCGAAATAGTTGAGCCGGAATTAATTAAAACTGAACAGCCCGCAATTAAATTAGAAAGTTTTTCCAGGTCTTCTTTGTTCATATTCCAGGCGAGATTACTTTTTTCAATGATAGGATAATCTACTCTTACCCTATCGCTTTCCAGTTTGCGAAGTCTCGGGAGCCAGGATTCATCAGAAAGCTCTCCTTGAACATTCTGCGGATGTGGCCGTACTACAAATTGCATATTCTCTCCGAAGATATTCCTTTTAACCAGATCAGCAAGCCTTTCGACAATGTCTATTTCTTTCGGTGCAAAATAAGGTGAGCTCATTCCAAAAAAAATGTATGGTTTCTCGGTATCTATACCAAGAGAATCCCGGTATTTCCTTTGAAGAACACAACTAACCAATCCTTTACTTTTATCAAAATGAGGTACTCCGGTGGTAAATATTCTATCTTCAGAGATATTATAATACTCCTGTAGTTCGTCGTGCATTATCTTTCCCCAGGATATGAAGTAATCCGACAAGACAGGAAACCTGCCTTTGCAGGTGATATTATCCCAGCTCAAAAGATGGGTCACTGTTGTGATTCCTAAAGATCTAGCTGTTTGAATAGCAGAAGCTTCTAAGTAATTTACAGGGTAAGTACAAATAACAATTTTAGGATCAATTTCCAGTAACAATTTTTTTAAACTTCTACTCTTTAAAATAATTTTCTCAATTTTTCCAAAAAAGGATTTCAAGAATCCAAATACACCGGTTATTTTATTCACCGAATAATACAAATGAGGCTTTATCTTCCTCCAGGGGTTTAGCCCCTTATACTCAAGTATACTTTTGATATGTTTTGCAAAAAGAGCAGGATTATTCTTAATATCTTCGTAAATATACCTTCGGAAATTCATATACTCATTTGACCAAAGCGAATTTCTGAAGTCTGCAAAATAAGTTTTTATCCCGAATAATTCCTCATAGCTTAATAATGACTCATCTTTTTTACCGGGAAAGACAAGAGAAATATTTTTAAAACCGGCTTTTTTCAATTCACAAATCAGATCCGTATGCAATATCATTCTTGCAGAAAAACCTAATGAAACAATGTAACAAACATCACATTTTTTCATTGCTAGCTAAAAGAAGGTTTTTGGGAATGTAAATATTCAGCAAAACAAAAATCAAATTCATCATTAATATCCACAGATCTTTCTCTCGGCATAACATATCCTCGGCAATCTTTCCCTATTATATTCCCATCATTTATGGTTCCTATACTTGCGGCATATACAGAACCGTTTCGGATATATACTTCTGGAACAGCTTCACAGGACATTCTGCCTTCTTCTTCCTCTAAGTATGGAAATAATTTATCACCTGAAAGGACTTTCAGTTTTAATGGATTTATGTCGTGAGCAAGCTTTACAATACTTACCGCGCTATCTGCATTTGAATTCAATAATAAGCTTATTGTATTATCAATATCCTCAGGGAGAGTTAATGGAGAAGTTGGCTGGATTATAGCCACAGCATCGAAATTCTCATTAATATGCTCCATAGATTCTAAAGCATTCTGTACATATTCAATAGCACTTGAAGTATCTTTTGATATTTCCTCCGGTCTTTTCAAAAACATTACCTTCTCCTGTTTGTACAAGGAAGACAACTTTAATATATCATCTGAATCTGAACTAATGACTACTCTATTTATCAGTTTTGTTTCCAGAGAGTTATCAATTGCCCATTGAATCAGCGGCTTTCCACAAAAAAGTCTTATATTCTTTCCCGGAAGTCTTTTTGAACCTCCTCTTGCAGGGATTATCCCAAGAACATTCAAGATTGCAATAGTCTTTTGGAGAGTTTTTCTGCCAAAAACTTCTCGGTTTTCTCAAATGATTCAAATGTATTCCCTCCAATGTGGGGAAACAATAAAAGATTACTATTACTTTTCGCGTATTGTATTAACGGATTATTACTGTTTACATTTCTCTCATTTTGAATAACATCTAAAGCTGCCCCTTTAATACTTCCATTTTTTAAACGATCAAGCAGATCTACTTCATCAATAACTTCTCCGCGTGAAGTATTTATTAAAACGGCATCGTTTTTAAATGAATTTAATACTTCCTTTCCTATTAATCTTCTAGTCGATTCATTATATGAAACATGTACCGTCACAATATCGGAATTCTCAACCAGTTTGTTTATTTTACGTACTCTTTTTATATTCTCAGGAAAATCATCCCTTATATCATATCCGGCAACATTAGCGCCGAATGCCTTAAAATAATCTGCCGTTATCTTTCCAAGTCTGCCTACCCCAATGATACCCACATTTTTACCGTAAATTTCGGTTCCCCGATAATCATCTCTTTCCCACTTTCCATCAATGACTGAATTATAAGCAGGAATGAGCTTTCTGATTAAGCATAGTGTTAGTGCGATGGTAAGCTCCGCCGTTGCACGGATTTCTTTTAGAAATTCACTTTCTCCCTTTAATGAAATTATTTCTATACCCTTCTCTTTACAAAGCTCCACATCAATATGATCCAATCCCGTCACAGGGACCACAATAATCTTACATTTTATATTACCATCTAGCACTTCTTTATCAACTTTAAAGCCAAGCCTAAACCACACTACATCATATTCTCTAAACGCGTTTTTCAAATTCTCTTTGGTCACGGGAAGTATCGTAACATCTGATATTTCTTTTAACGAATCAATTACTTCTTGACTGAAATCTTTTGGCTCTCCAATTAGAATCTTATACCTACCCATACTAATATGAAATAACCTTATCTATTTTTAGAGGAACTGTCGCAAGCAGATTAGCAATCTTACTCCCTGCTCTGCCATCTCCATATAAACTATCATTGCTATATACACCATGCTCTAACTGCGTGCGTATGGCATTTATAATTTCTAATCTGGTATAACCGGAATTAATTACATTTTTTGATTTCTCTCTTCCTCTTTGCCTTGAGCCTATATTAACTACAGGCACTCCCAGATATGAACACTCTCTAATCCCAACACTTGAATTCCCAACCAAGCATTTACTGTTAACTAGAAGTCTTAAGAAATCTACCGGTTCCATCCCCTTGAAAAAATGTATCTTTACATCAGGGTACATCTCCCTGAATGCTCTTATACCTTTTGATGTCCCATCCGAACCGGCATCAACATTTGGCCAGAACCATAATGCGGGTAAACCTAACTCTCTTGTAGCCTCAAGTGTTTCCTCCACATGATGACGGGATTGGTCATACTCTAAGGTAACAGGATGCTGCATCACAACAATATATCCATCGGACAATTCAGTTATCTTCCCCACTCCTCCATATTTCTCGAATGGAACAAAATTTAAGACCGGATTTTTTAATACTGTATCGGCT
>JAEYVS010000199.1 GCA_023429265.1 Bacteroidota bacterium
AGCGTAAAAAAGCTTGAAGCATACGAGTAAAGAGAACTCCTTCGTTCAGGCGTGTAATTATGCTTAATTACCACGTTCCAGACGGGCTTTATCATTGAGTCGATGATAGCCATCATCGCTAGACAAAAAATAAAATAATTAGGAGTTTCGAATAGAGGAATTATGAAAAGGAAGAACTTACTCGCGAACCCAATGGCGAGTATCATTCGCGGACGGTTAGGAGCGCGGTTTATTATCTCAGGTCCGTAAATGGAAAATAAGAATGCCGCGCTCGTCAGGAATATCAGCACTGTTACCTGCAGGTCACTCCCACCGAGAGATTTTTTTAGAATTACGTCCTGGAGGATGAACGTGCCGAATGCAAAACCATTAAGTATCTGGGATATGAGATGAAGCCGGAAAGTATGCTTCTCGATCCGTTTGATCCCGGGTGTTCTATCCTGCGATGACGATACGCTTTCCAAGGATCTTAGGCTTGCGTTTTATCTAGTTCGACGTGCTTTAAAACCGTATCCACTTGTGGAAACTTTTCACTGATGTGTTTTTGTAACGTTTCAGCGGCATAAACCGACCTGTGCTGTCCGCCTGTGCATCCGAAATTCACCAACAAACTCGTAAATCCCCTATGAAGATAATTCTCTATTGCAGGATCCACTATCCCAAAGACATTCTTAAGGAAGTCTCCCATCGCTGTCTGGCTTTGAATAAACTCTATTACATCACCATCCCGCCCGGTCTTTGTTTTAAATTCATCCTGACGCCCGGGATTATTTATGTAACGGCAGTCGAATACAAACCCGCCGCCGTGTCCTGTCCCGTCATCCGGTATCTGCGACTTCAGATATGAAAATGAATTGATGTAAACTGTTAATGGCATAAGGTAATATAATCAATCGGTTTTGAACAAATAAGTTATAAACTTTACCTGAATAAACCGAACTGGTCATCATCTTTTATTCTCCGGAATAGATCTTTTCTCAGTGGCGGGGATTTTTTATTTAATCTATATTTTGCTTTATATGTGTCAAAAACATTGTGAATCGTCTCAGCCCACTTCCCCTGCCCGGACATTCTTTTATGATACTCGCTATTGTAGAGCCTGCCGCCGTGGATTTCGCTGACACGGTTTAGTATCTTTTCCGCGCGGTCAGGAAATTCCCGTTTTACCCACTCAATGAATAAATCCTTATTCTGCCACGGAAGCCTGACGAGCGTCAGCCCTGCTGAAATTGCGCCAGCATCTGCAGCTGCTTTGAGGATAGCGGGCAGCTCCTCGTCTGTAAGCCCGGGAATGATCGGCGCGGCATTTACAGATACCGGTATTCCATTGTCGGTTAGACGCTTAACCGTTTCGAGGCGGCGCTGCGGACGCGCTGTCCGAGGCTCCATTACATTTGTTATTTCCGGTCGGAGACTGGTAATCGAGACGATAACTCTCACAAGGTTTAATTCCGCAAGCTGTTTCAGCAGATCAATATCGCGCTGCACAAGAGCATTCTTGGTTATTATGGCGACAGGATTTCTGAATTTCAGAAATACCTCAAGGCATTGCCGGGTTATCTCAAGCTTTCTTTCAAGCGGCTGATAGCAGTCGGTATTACCGGACATCACTACAACTTCGGGTTTCCATTTGCTTTTGTTGAATTCCTCTGCAAGGACTTTTGGCGCGTCGGGCTTTACCATTATCTTGGTCTCGAAGTCGAGACCTGCATTGAATCCAAGATATTCGTGTGTCGGCCTGGCATAGCAGTATATGCATCCGTGTTCACAGCCTCGATATGGATTCATACTGTACATCATCCCCAGGTCGGGACTGTCGACTTTATTGATAAGACTTTTCGTATGGTCGCGGAAATATGTGGTCTGCGGCTTTTTATCGTCGTCCTCTTCGAAGTATTCACAGGATTCATCCAGACCGGTGTATTCGAGCTGTTCAAAACGGTTTTTGATATTAACAGCGGTACCTCTTCCTTTTATGTGGTGCAGATTTGCGCCGGTTTTTTCACGGAGCTCATTGTGGTCGATCTTAACGTGGTATTGTTTGTTGTTTCCCATAAAAGAATATACGAATTACAAATATTAATAGCCATAAATATTTATGGCACTAATAAGAATTGTATAACTTTGGTGGAAAAAGCAAAGGCGAGGTCGCGTGACCTCGCCTGCAATATTTTATAGTATTCAATAAAAGAACTTATGTGTTTACCTGGGGATTGGTTTTGGCTAATCTTCTTTTGTTGTACCATTTGATCCCTTTGATCACAAGGAACACTAAAAGTCCAAGAAACACAACAAGGGGAAGTAAGGCTATTGCAGCAATTATGATGGTTTTAAGAACATCGGTAAATCCTTCGAGTCCTTCTTTGAATGCCTGGCCAATCTCGTAGAAGAAACCGCCGCCTGATGAAGTCTCAAGGAGTGACGGTTCAAATATGGAAACGGTTAATGTAGAATATGAAGCCTGGCTCATTAAAAATTTCATTCTACCCTCGACACTTTCGATTTTTTGTCTTACAGTAGCAAGCTTGCTTTCAATTTCAATAATGTCTGACAGACTGGAAGCTTTAGTATCGAGTAATGATATTAATCTCTGCTCTAGCTCTTTTTCAGTTTTCAATCTTGCGGCAAGGTCTATGTATTCTTCTGTTACATCACTCGAAGAAATATTCTGTGAAGAAATTGTACCTATCTCTCCAAGTTTTGCAATAAGCTCATCGAATTTTTCCGCCGGGACTTTTATTGTAATACTGCCCTGTTTCTTACCTGCTGCATTCAGGCTCGATGTAGAAGCCGATGTATAACCATTCAGGTTTTTTACAAGATCATTTATCTTTATCTCCGCATCATTATATGTTTCGATCTCGAGGTTCATCGTACCCGTACGGATTATGAGTCTTTGCTGCTGTCCGGTTGGAATTTCTTCCTCAGGCACCTGTCCGTCATCCTGTGTTCCTGAGGTCTGAATGAGGTCACTTTTAGGTGAACGGTCACCTGTACTATTCTGATTTTCTGATACTTCAAAATCAGTTGGAGACATTTCGGTGTTTCTATTACCTGATCTTTCATTGCATCCGCTGAGGAAAAATAACCCCAGGAGGATGACAAATAATGCTCTTAAATGCTTTGAATTTTTCATGACTTTGTATTTTTCTTTTACCCTAAGTGTGATACCCTTCTATAAAACTAAATGTTCCTCAAAAAATAAGAAAGCCTTTCCGCAGCGTGCGAAAAGGCTTAATAAGTGTAAGGTAATCAGCTTTTACTATACACTTAACTACACTTCATAATATAAATGGAACTCATACGGATGGGGTCTCAGCTGGACCTGGTTTACCTCATTTTCAATTTTATATTTAACGTATGTATCTATTAGTTCCTCTGTAAATACGTCACCTTTCAGCAGAAAATCATGATCTTTTTTCAGATTGTATAATGCCAGCCTGAAAGTTTCCGGGGCGTGATTGAGCTTCATATATTCCTCAATAGGCATATCGTATAGATTTCTATCCAGAGGCTCACCCGGATGAATCTTGTTTTCTATACCATCGAGCCCTGCCATCACCATCGCTGAAAACGCAAGGTATGGATTTGCAGTGCCATCCGGACACCTGAATTCAATCCTCTTTGCTTTTGGATTATCGGAGTACATTGGTATCCTTACTGCCGCGCTTCTATTTGCTTTGGAATAAGCAAGTGTCACCGGTGCTTCATATCCCGGTACCAATCTCTTGTATGAGTTTGTAGTTGGATTGGAAAACGCTAGTATTGATGGCGCGTGCTTTAAAAGACCACCTATGAAGTATAAAGCCATCTCGCTGAGACCCGCGTATTCATTACCTGCGAAAAGAGGTTTACCGCCCTTCCATAAACTGATGTGTGTATGCATACCGCTTCCGTTATCACCAAAAATCGGCTTTGGCATAAACGTCGCGGTCTTACCAACCATTCTTGCAGTGTTTTTAATTATGTATTTAAACCACTGCATCTGGTCAACCATATCGAGCATCTTCCCATATTTAATATCAATCTCGGATTGACCTGCTGTGGCGACTTCGTGGTGCTGTGTTTCCACGTCCATTCCCACCTGCATCAGGTAATCCACCATCAGGTTCCTGATGTCATTCATTGAGTCAGACGGAGGCACCGGGTAATATCCCTCTTTTAATCTTATCTTATGTCCAAGGTTTGCTTCCTTCTCGCTTCCTGTATTCCAGAATCCTTCCACCGAATCCAGCCTGTACCAGCTTGAATACTCATTCACATTATATGCTACGTGGTCTAAAATGAAAAACTCCGCCTCCGGTCCGAAGTATACTTCATCTGCTATCCCCG
>JAEYVS010000208.1 GCA_023429265.1 Bacteroidota bacterium
AGAATTTGACCAGATACATTAAAATAATATTTGTACTTGCTCTGTTGTTTGCAGGTGAAGCAGCTAACGCACAGAATAATTTTGTGTTCCTGTTCGATAATTCCGGCAGTATGTCGGGTTATTACAGGAAGGAGAACAGCACATTCAAATTATTTTCCCGCGCATTAATCAAGAACTCCGTGAAGCAGGGAGATAATGCAGATGTGATGCTTTTTACGAAGACCGAGCCGGACCGGGGGATGGAGTCGCCAAAGACCATATTCAGCGGAAGCTCTGATGAGCTTTCAATAGACCAGGTGATGGGACTGATTCAGTTGCTGAGGGCGGCGGACGGTCGTACCGGGAGAACCGACCTCATTGAAGCACTGGATAAAGGTATTAACGCGCTCGATAATGAGAAGGGTATCATCTGGCTGGTTACAGATAATATTAATGATAACAGCGGTACTGGTGATTCATCCTATCAGAATACACTGGATTTTTACCAGAGACTAAGGTCAGACGGGAATATCCAGAAGATATTATTATACCCGATACCCGAGGTCATAATAGAGGATGGGGATACCGCAAAGGGATTTGTGGTTTATGGAATAGTGTACTCTCCGGAACCGGTAAGTCAGGCAGAACTCGATCAATATGACGGAATCCTCAGAGGTGTGGGAATTAAACAAAAGCCCATAACATTAAAACCGCTTGACATAGGCACCATTGTGCTTCTGCCGAAGAAAACCCAGAGCAAGGTCGCTCCTGCAAAGCTGTATTTCGATGGTAAGACTTTAAGAGGATTTGATTTTGAGGAAGGGCAGCCCATCAAGGAGGTTTTTAATGACCTTTCCTTAAAATCAAATCTTTACCCGTACATCATAAAGAGCGCGAAGCTGAACGTGAGGCTTGAGAATTTTTCGTCATCAGATTATTCCGTGAAATCGATGGGTACTCAGACCATTACCCCTTCCACAGTTAGCAACGTTTCCCCGGAAGGCGAAGTGACGGGCTTTGCTGTAACATTTAATATGCCGGAGATTTCCCCGAACTTCTCATTTAACACAATATTCAAGGAAGATTTTACGGTTGGCGGCAATCTCATCCTTGAGGTTTCCGAGGTGGAGATTGAGTTGGACGAGGCTTATATGGAGCAGTTCAGGCAGCTCTTCGCATTACAGACTGTACCGGAGATATTCCAGCCGGTGCTGAAGGATAAAAAGATAACAACAGATATTCCTCTCGAGATCAGGATATTGTATGGTCCCTGGAGGATGTTCGTGCTTATAGGGCTGATAGCTCTAATACTGGTAATAATAGCTCTGGCCGCATACCTGCTTTTCAAAAAGAGGTGCTTTGGTTTAAAGATAAATAATGAGGATGAATTGAGTGTATGTCTGACAGCTTTTTCATCATATTCGGTATCGGATGGATATTCACCGGAGCTGGGAAAGATCAAAAAATCCTTGTTCGGTGACCTGAGCTTTAAGTATTCAAAGTTCACATCCACGCCCGGACGTAGTGTGAAGCTAGTGGAAGACCTGCCGATTGAGATAGATTATGAAGACCAGGACCTGAAGCCTCAGAAAATTACATTGACCATAACAAACTCGGCAAAAGCGTCCTCAGGCGGAGATGAGCATTTCGGCGAAGGGCTTTCGGATTTTTATTAAACAGTCAATTTAATAATTATAAAATTAATGATATATTTGATGAATATTTACGGTATATGAGGCGCTAAAACATACATCAGTACCATTTGAGAAAGATATTAAATATCGTATTATTCGTAATGTTATTTCCCGGGGCATACTCCTTTGCCCAGGACAATCCCAATAGTTTTTCATTTAATACCTCCATAGGAAGTAAAGACACATCCATAAACATTGGAAACCAGTTCCTCATTCAGTATTCCGAAAAGCTTAGATTAGATTCAGTTGAGCTTGCTCCGTTAACCGATTACAGAGTGGATTACAGGTATGGCATAATTGATCTGGCAGATGGGTTGTTCACCAAGTATAATCTCGACACTACGCAGAAATATTCGCTGAGTGTGGAGTATGACGTGTTTCCGTATAAATTCCCTGATGAATACTCCAATTTTGATCTTACGATAGAAACGGATACCATAACCGGGGATACAGTACAGATCGCTACTCAGCGTGTAGATTTTTTCGAGAATTTATTTGAAGGTACACAGCTTGAGAAATCAGGGAGCTTGTTCAGGGGTTTTACTTTCGGTTCGAATAGAGATGTGACATTGAATTCAGGTTTCAGGCTTCAGATGAATGGTAAGATATCCGATGATGTAGAGATCACGGCAGCGCTAACCGATGAGGATACCCCGATACAGCCGGAGGGTAATACCCAGAAGCTTCAGGAGCTGGATAAAGTGTTTATCGAGCTAAAGAGTAAGAATGTAACTTCGACAATCGGGGACATAGACATTAACCTGCATAACAGCGAGTTTATAAATTTTACCCGTAAGATACAGGGGGCGAAGGGATTCGGTGATTTTGGATTCGGGGACCTCTTCTTTGCGGGAGCGGTATCGCGCGGCAAGTTCGCCAGCAACCAGTTCAATGGACTGGATGGAGTGCAGGGTCCGTACCGTTTGGTGGGGAATGATAATGAAGTTAATATTCTCATCCTTTCCGGTACGGAAAGAGTTTATCTCGACGGGATACTGATGTTAAGGGGAGAGAATGCAGATTATGTGATCGATTACGGAATAGGTGAGATTACTTTTACCAATCAGAGGATTATTAATAGCCAGTCCAGGATAGTTGTGGATTTTGAGTATTCGGACAGGCGTTATTCAAGGACGATGCTGGCAGGTAATGGAAATACAGCCATTCTGAATAAAGATTTTACGCTGGGAGTCACCTACATTAATGAATTTGACAGTAAGGAAAGTACGATAGATTTTGAGCTTACAGACCAGGATAAGAGGATACTCGAGCAGGCGGGCAGCAACAGGTTCTCCGCTACCAGGTCAGGTGTAACTTTTGTTGGGGTCGATACCACCACCGGCATAGGGAATGGTTTTTATGTATATGTGCAGGACTCTGTGACGAGCGCCGGGACGGTGTCTTTTTACCGTTTTGCTCCGGGAACGGACAGTTCGGTATACCAGGTTGCATTTTCATTCGTAGGCGCAGGCAATGGTAATTATGTTAAGCGGAGCACTTTTCAGTATGATTTTGCGGGGATAAAAGGCGGCAATTATGATACGATAGTATTCATACCCATTCCGACAGCTTACCAGGTAGGTAATCTCAACCTTACGTATTCTCCGGGACGTACAAAGGAGTTCGTAGCAAATCTGGAAACAGCATATTCATACCTGGATGGAAATTTATATTCACAGGATCCCACCAGCAAGGAGGGTGGTTTAGCGCTCACGGGCTCCATAGGGTACAATAAGAATAATTTCAGATTCCTGGGGATGGATATGAGAAATTTTAATGTCAGCTTTGAGAACAGGGTAATAAATAAGGAATTTAATTCACTCGACAGAATAAACCCGGTGGAATTCAACCGTGACTTTAACGTACTCGACTCGAGCAAAGTAACGGAAAACCTGAGGCAGGGGAATCTGACTTTTGCGCCTGCGGAGTATCTGAGGCTGGATTATAATTTCGGACAGTTATTGAGAGGTGACATATTTAATTCAGTCAGAAATATTGGAAGTATAAAGTTTAACGGCGATTCTCTCGGGCTTCCTTTCGCGAGCTATGCAATGGAAATCCTGAACAGCAGTTATACACCGCTTTCTCTGGACGGAACCTGGATAAAGCACGCGGCAGAGCTGGGTTACAGGAAACCTTTTGGCGGGGATGCATTCACAAATCCTTACCTGGAAGTAAAAGTTACTTACTTCAATGAAGACAAGCAGGACAAGATCCTTACCGCGTCCTCAGACAGTCTGCAGGCAAGCAGCTTTGCCGACTTTGTCATTGCTCCAAGTGTATCCGTAAATAACATTTTTAATTTCGACCTGTTCGCGGAATATTCTTACCGTAAGGATAAGGAGGACTACCTGGGAAGATTTATCGACCTGTCGAATACTTATACCCAGAGATTTGGATTTGCATATAAGGGGATCAGGTGGCTCTCTATCGGCGGTGATGTAGGTATCCAGGATAAGCAGTATTCAAACGAAGCAATACAGATTGGCAATACCGATAACCTTGCAGTGCTGGTTAATTCACAGGTCAGAATAGATCCATTTGACGGAGGACTGAGGACGGATTTGTACTATAAAGTTGCAAGCGAGCGTACTGCTAAGATAGAGAGGTTATTCGTATTTGTAGGGGTAGGTCAGGGTAATTACAGGTACGTGGGTGACCTGAATAATAACGGGCTTCAGGATGAGAATGAATTCGAACTGACTAACTACGATGGGGACTATGTGAGGCTGAATATTCCTCTTGATGAATTCTTTCCTACTGTAGCTTTGAATACCTCTGCCAGACTAAATTTTAAACCGGCAAAATTCTTTAATGTAAGGGCTGGCACCATTTTCGGAGATATTTTTAATAACCTTAGTTTTGAGTCGATATTCAGGGTAGATGAAAAAAGTAAGGATCCAAATACTGATAATGTTTATTTCGTACGGTTGAATACATTCCTTAATGATTCAAATACCATACAGGGTTTGCAGGTACTCCAGCAGGACATAAATGTATTCGAGAATAATCCGGATTACTCATTAAGGCTGAGATTCCTTCAGCAGCGTGGCGGCAACCAGCTTAGCGTGGGAAATGAAAATTCTCTCAGGATAGAAAAATCTGCCAGGATTAAACTGGCATTAACTGAAGACATCGGTACCCAGCTTGATTATTATAATATCGTAGATAGAAGCATTATCCCGGTGATCTCTATCCGCAATAGGAATGTCACTACAGACCAGACTACCATGGATTTTTCTTACAATCCCATCCCCGAAGTGGAGAGCGGTTTCACTTTTGGATTTGCAAAAGCCAGGGACGTATTTCCATTGATACCCACGGATGCAGATATCAATCAGCAGATACTGAGGTTTATTTACTCCTTTGTGTCAGCCGGGAGAATAAGGATAGAACTGGAAAGGGATGAAGTCTTACTGAGCAGCAGTAATGTCATTATTCCTTATGAACTGACTAACGGAAGAGTAGAAGGAAAAAGTTACTTCTGGAGGGCAATATTTGACTATTCCGTCACGAAAAATATCCAGGCTTCCATTAATTATAACGGCAGGATAGAAGGCAGCCACAGCAAGATAATCCATACAGGTCAGGCGCAGGTGACCGCCTTTTTCTGATACTGCCATAACCAACTAATTTGGCACTTTTTTTGTTGTATCTTTTTCAGGCAGCCATATTTTGAAACCAATTGTAGTCCTGATTTGTCAAATTAATAGATTTGCTTCTACATTTAAAATGACAAATAAAAACTGCATTTTATGTATTGTGTAGAATATGCACGATTATTTAAGATATTGTGATATTAGTGCTTTAAAGGTCAATATTTTTTTATAAATGAGGAACAATAACCCTAAAAGAAGCTATAAAGAATAGAAGGATACTATTTAGAATAACTCTAAAAACTCTTGAAATTTTAGATGCCCGATAAAAAGACAAATAAAGATTCGCATGAAAAAGGCGATAATGAAGTAAAAAAGGACCTTGATCAAAAACTTCAGGATGAAAATGAAAATAAGCCTGAAGATGAGAAGATAAAATCTTCCTCAAACATCTCTTCAAAAGAAAAAACCCCGGATTCCAAAAAGGAAGTGAAGACCGCAAAGGTTTCCATTATTAAAAGCAAAGGTAAGGAAGAGGAAACGAAGCCGGAGGATAAATCTGATCCTGAAAGTACATCTAAAGAAATTTCCAAAGCTGAGGGAAAGTCGGAGAATGTGTCTGAAGACAAATCATCTGACAAAAAAGATCAGCCTGCTGACAGTAATTACCAGGTGAGTCTCGTAGATGAAAATACCCTTAAGATAAAGATCAAAACCGATAAAGGTGTCTCCCTCAATTCCACCGTTGGCGGGAAGAATGTCCTGCCTGATGAAGTTGAAGGAATTTTGAATAAGTTGGGTTCCGGTAAAGATGGTGAAATAGAGATTGAGATATCCATAAATCCGGAAAAGAAGACACCGGAGGATAATGCATCTGTAGTTGAAAAAGATGATTCAAAGAACGTTTCCGGACAGAAGGATACACCGGGAGTGCTTTTACCCAATCCTGAAGTAAAGGATATTGTAAATAAACCTTTTCCTCTAGTAGAAGAAATTGTACTTACTGATGAAGAGCAGCTCCGTGAAAAGATTGGCAGAAAAAGCCCGTTTAACGTTTCAAAACGTATCTATGCACAGAATTTTCAGATAGGTATTATTGGCGGTGTAATAGTTTACCTTATTGCGGTTTTTTCATTTTATGCATATGGATCAAAGCAGAAGATAGTTGAACCTGAACCTCAGCAGAGACTGATAGTGCTGCAGGACCTGCCGGACCCAAAAATTAATCTGGAAAACATTGAAGATCCGAATGCGCCGCCCGAAGAAGAAGTGGAAAATGATGAGACAAGCGTTCCAAAAAGAATTCCTACTATCAGGCGAAATTACAATTCTCCGGTTGTGAAAAGGCCTCAATCTGAGAATAATACACTTGATACAAACCTGACATCGGATTCGACCGGTAATTTAGCCGATACGAATGTTACAAAAGATACGTCTACTGCATCAGGGAATAATGTGGCGGATTCGCTAATGAACGAGTACTCAGGCGATGCGATTGGAATAAAGATGAGGTATCCTAATTCCTGGGTGGTGAGAGATCCTTCCAGCATAAACACAAACCTTCCTGAAAACTCAGGGCTTGTGCTTGCTGACACTACAATCGCCCAGGGAGATATGAATTTATTCATCCATATCGATAATGACGGTGAGGACTTTAAGAAGGATAAATTCAGTATCCCATTTGAAATGGAAGATTCAACATTGACCGCTTTTACGGCTGACATAAGAAATGAAGGCGGAAGAAATATTTACAGGTTCTATGTGTATGGGAAAGAAAAAAAGCTATTCATTGAAGCAAGTATCAGGGAAAAACATTTTGAATCTTATAAACCGGTTGTAGAATCAGTTGTAAGGTCATTGTCCTTTCCTCCTAAACCAAGCTAAAGTTTTAAAAAAAATATATAATGAAAAAGGCTCCCTAATTAAAGTTAAGCAGCCTTTCTTGTTTAAAAGTATAAACTTACAGGTTAGGGAAGAAGAACTTTACTTCTCTTTCTCCATTTTCCACAGAGTCAGATCCGTGAGCAGCGTTTTCAGCTTTGGAATCCGCGAATAATTTTCTGATAGTACCTTCTTCCGCTTCGGCAGGGTCAGTAGCGCCAATGAGCTTTCTCCAGTCTGCAACAGCGTTATCTTTTTCAAGCGCGATTGGAATACAAGCGCCTGATGTCATAAAATCAACTAATTCCCCGTAAAACGGTCTTTCTTTGTGAACTTCGTAAAATTCCTGCGCCTGTTCTTTTGTCAGGTTCATCTGTTCCATTCCTAAGATGTTAAATCCGTTATCCAGTATCATCTGAATGATATTACCCTGGACTTTCTTTTTTACTGCGTCAGGTTTAATAATGCAAAGAGTTTTTTCCATCAGGAAATACTTATCCTTTCTTATAAAATTTATAAATAGTTTTGAGAATCAAAATATTGTACTAATCCGGAGAAGGAGGCTTTGTATCACCGTCACCTCCGGGAGCCGAAGCCGTTTCTTCTATGTATATCGGCATATGCCCTACTGTACATTTTTTAGGCAGATATTTCTTTAGTACCAGTTCAGTTACCGATGGACAGGAACCGTTGCTCGTTAGACCGGAAACGGTACATATACTTGCTTCCTCTACGTCATCAGGCATCAGGAAATATGCTATTGGAAAATCAAATTCTTCATTTGAATAGAGATATTTCATAAAACGTCCCCAGATAGGAGCTGACGCCACGCCACCCTGTCCGAATGAGCCCATCTTAATTCTTGCATCATCAAAGCCTACCCATACACCGCACACGAACTGTGGAGTGTACCCGATAAACCAGGCATCGGTATTATTCTGGGAAGTACCTGTCTTTCCGGCAGCCGGTCGGTGGAAATAGTTTCTAACAGTGGTTGCTGTTCCTTCATTGATCACATCTTCCATCATGTCACTCATCATATAGGCTACACCTTCACTCATTACTTCTTTTGTCTCAGGCAGAAACTCTTCTATCAAATTGCCGTGCCTGTCTTCGATCCGTTTGATGGCAATTGGTTCTACCCAGATGCCGTCATTTGCGAAAGTAGCGTAGGCATTAGTCATTTCAAGAGGTGTTACTTCTCCTGCTCCCAGTGAAAGGGAAAGGAAATTAGGCAGCTCTGAATTAATTCCCATATTATGTGAGAGCTCGATAACCTTGTCGATTGGAGCTACATCCATCGCGGTACGCACTGCTATCACATTGATTGATTTCGTAAGCCCAAGCCTCATTGAAACCATCCCGCCTGTACCGCCTCCTTTTGGAGACCAGATACTGCCGCCCATATTGACCCGGATTGGATCATTGGATATCATGTACCCGGGCGAATAGCCGTTATTCAAAGCTACAGCATAAACGAAAGGTTTAAATGATGAACCTGGCTGGCGCTTCATTTGCGTAACACGGTTTAATCCGTATTTGTAACGCATATTTGGGTTTGCGCCTACCATTGCTTTGATCTCGCCCGTACGGGGTTCTATCACAACAAATGCTACCTGAACCGATAATGTCTGCTGCTTCACTGAATCAATAAACGATTCCCTTTCACGCATACTGTCGGAAACTTTCTTTCGCTGCTCTTCGGTAGTTGAGTTTTTATATTCTTCGCTATATTTGATATTTCTATCTATCGCATCATTCAGGATTTTTTGGTTATTTCTCCAGCTCCAATAATTATTGAAGGATTTTTGAAATGCTTTCAGATGTTCCGTTATTGCTCTCTCTCCGTGTTTTTGAAACCTGGTGTCAAGAGTAGTATAAACTTTTAAGCCATCCCGGTAAAGATCATAGCCGTATGTCTCTGCTTTCTTTTGCAGTAGCAGCCTTACATATTCCGAAAATTGAGGCGCGATCGATTCACTGACAGCTTCCTGTTTTTTATAAGTTGTTTTTATAGGGTCGGTCTTCAGCAGCGCGTATTCATCATTAGAAATGAATCCTTCTTCCATCATTGCATAAAATACAACGTTCCTTCTTATCATGCTGTTGTCGGGATGTTCTATCGGGTCATATCGTGCCGGAGATTTTAATAGTCCCACAAGAATCGCGCTTTCGTTCAGCGTAAGATCTTTTGCGCTTTTATCAAAATATGTTCGCGCGGCCGCCTCTATCCCGTGCGCGCCTTTACCGAAATAAACGGTATTAAAATAATATGCTAAAATCTCTTTCTTTGTGTATGTACGCTCCATCTGGATGGCAGTCATTGCCTCACGGATCTTACGGTTTAATGTCACTTCCCGTCCTACGTACAGGTTACCTGCCAACTGCTGGGTAATAGTTGATGCCCCTTCCCGGCTTAGGTCCATATTGATTATATTCTTTACAAATGCCTGGAATATTCGGGGAACATCCACACCCCAGTGGTTATGAAACTTCCTGTCCTCAATTGCTATCAGAGCATCGATAAGATGCGGCGGAAGGCTGTCTATGGATACTATGGTCCTGTTCTGGAGATAAAATCTGTCGATCAATACTCCGTCATCGGAGTAGATCTTGGTTGCTTCCTGGAGCTCGGGATTTTCGAGTTCCGATAGGGAAGGTAATGTCTGTGAAAGATACAGGAGGTATGCTCCCAATACAAAAAACACTATAAAAATGGAAAATAAAATAACCCTTACCGAGTATCTTTCGGTGGTTACTTTCTTTACCTGCTTTTTTCTATACTGTTTGTCTGATAAATACCTGTCGAGTTCTTCTCTTTTATTTCGCTTTCTCTTTGCCAATCTGCTTTAATTACTTCGTTAGTGAATTCCTTCTCTTTAAAATTGTAATATCTCCTCAGTTCAAAAACACCATTTCTGAATATACCATAAGAATAATTATACATCCAGTCACCGAGATTGTAATAAAACCGTCCTTCGTAATCTAACATCTCAGGTTTATGCCTGTGACCCATCAATACGTAATCGTACCCTTCTTTGAGCTTTTCAATGGCAAAATCCCGGAGTCCGTCCTTCTGTGAATAATCCTTTTTACTGGTATGATCGCGTGATTTGGAAGAGGTGCCTTTGGCTAAGCCTATCGCCAGGGTTGGGTGAAGCATCGAATACAGCTTCTGGCATATTTTGCTGCGCAAAATGACCTTGGCTATTTTATAGCCTGTGTCATTATATGCCAATCCATCCCCGTGATGAATGTAAAACCTTTTCCCCTCTATGATCCTTTCAAAAGGCTCATCCAGTATGTCAATTCCGAATTCGTCCTTAAAATAATTACCCCGCCAGAAGTCGTGATTTCCGGCGAGGTAATATACTTTTAAACCGCTGTCTATTGCCTCGGATAACTTGCTGAAAAACCTGTAAAACCCTTTTGGTACTGTGTATTTGTATTCAAACCAAAAATCAAAAAGGTCGCCGACTATATATAACTCTTTTCCGTCGTTTTTAATTTCATCAAGAAACCTCACTAAAGCTGTTTCTTTTATCCGCTCTTCTTCTTTACTTCCTATGCCTAAATGTGCGTCTGAAATGAAATAATACGCATCTTTCATCAATTCCTTGTTTCTGATTCCGTAATTTATTTTACGGAAATACTCTTACTAAAGTTAGTAGAACCTATTTTGCAGATTCCATCAGTTTCATTGCAATATCCATATTTTACGGAGCCGCCTATCGTGACTTTTCCTGAAGCATTTCCCGGCACTTTGAAATTATACTTTACCGTGTTATTTCCGAGGTATTCACCTGCGCCATTCCCTGAATAATCCTGGATGCCTGACCCTGTAACACCTGAGTTAATGGTTATCTTTATATTTGGCATTTTCGGAATCTTTACACCTTTTGCGGTTTTAAACTTAACTATTAATACACCGCTTTCTCCGGGATTATAAGATTTTTTATTTGTTGAAACCGAAACGGTCGGCTTTGTCTGGCTGTATGCATCATTTGATGAAAGTAAGGCTATCGAAAAAACCAGCGCCAGCAAAGATAATAAGATCTTTTTGTTAAACATTTTTATCCTCGTTTTTACTTAGATTTAGATAAATATAATTAAAATAGAAAATTTAGCAAAGACAAAATACTTTTATAATTTTATAGTGTTTTTATAGTAATTTGTTCC
>JAEYVS010000209.1 GCA_023429265.1 Bacteroidota bacterium
GGCTGCCCCGAAGGGGTGCCTACGGCAAAACCAATCCCGCTTCAGCGGGACTAAACCGTCATAGGGAGTCAATCTCTATCGAGGGTTCGAATCCCTCCCCTTCCGCTCTTAAACCCCGCACTTCGCGGGGTTTTTTTTATGTTCAATTTAGTTTTCATTCCTGTACGCAATGTCATACCTCAGCACATCCGTTAATTCATAAGACAGCTCTTCTGTAGTCACGTTAATGGCGTTCCTTATCTCATCTTCTGTCATCTGCATCAGGCGAATAGCATTGATGATGCTTACTACTGTCCGCACCTTACCATCCGGGTAATAGCCGACAACGGATTCTTTAAGGGAAGTCCTCACCGAATGTGTATTCCGCCAAACAGTCTTCGCGCTCTTCCTGTCCACTATCAGTACTTCAGCTGATATCCTGGCGTCTATCCCGCCGCTGCCTGAGACCAGCTCAAATTTTTCCAGCCTCGTCTCGAATAAATACGCGGGGTTATTTGACGATGACTCAACGGGGGTGAAATTAAAATAATCCCTCAATCCTCCCATTATCCCTTCCGAAAGACTTCCTGCCGTACTATCAGGATTATAGGCTTTATTCACCTTCTCCTGTACTTCCGACTCGCTGTAACCTTCGCCTATTTCAGTTAATATAATCTCGACAGGATTCTTATTGGAGAAAAACTTATCGCCGAGATTCACGCGGACATTCGAAGCCGAATATTTTGCAGTAGATTTAAAGTATATGGTGGAATTTGTGATGTCGTACCGGGCGAACTCGTTCACTCCCGAGCACCCGTAAAATGCAAGAATTACAAACAAAAAAGATATCTGGAATGGGTATAGTGGTCTCATACCTGGTTAGGTTTTATTTTTTATACCCTCTTGTTTTTAAATATGTTCCATCTCCGCCCCAAAATTTGAATTTAGAATACGTTCCCAAACAGGAGTTTGGGAACGAGCGAAAAAATCAGTTCTTATTTTTTCAGTACAAACTCCCCTCTCCTTGTCTTGGTGTCTTGGTGGTTAAAATGAATATTATCTTTGTGGTCTTGGTGGTCTTGGTGGTTGAAAACTAAGCCTTCTTCGTCAGATTAATAAACAGCTCTCTCCCCTGCCTCGGAATAATCGAATTATACGCCGTTTCAAAATTATTAAAATCAAAATACGGATCAAAGTACTTCACATACTCCTCCTTAAAACCCCCATACGGAGGACGGTCATTATTTAACTCCACATTAAACAATAATCCTACAAGCTTACCACCCGTATTCAGCAGCTCACTAACCTTTCGAGCATAGTCAGGTCTTAATTCCGGTTCTATTGCGCAGAAAAATGTTTGCTCAACGATTAGGTCATATTTAGCATTATGAGCAAAAAAATCCTCTTCGATGACATTTTCATCAGGAAATTGGGGGCATCTTCGCTTAAAGCTTTTTACAACTTCATTTGACCAATCCAGTACATAGGTATTCAAAAATCCCAGATTATATAAATATTCTGCTTCATAAGCATTACCGGAACCCGGTATCAGTATATATTTGTTCTTATTGGTAAGTTGATCGAAATATTCACGTAATGGAGTAGAAATGTACCCAATATCCCATTTCAAATCTCCTTGTTTATATTTATCTTCCCAATAGTTCTTATTTAACCGTAACATTCCCATAAAATATCCAATATATTGATAAATTAGTATGGAGATATTTTGTGGGGTTAATTAAACTATTATTTTTACATTAAAAAATCGTTACTAAGTAAACCAATCTATAAAGCAAAGGATATAAGTTATAATTGCATATTGTAATTAGGAATACTTTTGCTTATTTTTGTACTTAAGTTTTTAGCGTGATTGGCGGAACTGGCAGACGCACTAGACTTAGGATCTAGCGGGGCAACCCGTGGGGGTTCGACTCCCTCATCACGCACAAGGTTTTACTACGGTTTGATAAACACTTTCTCAAACTCAATCTTCTTACAAATGGCAGGCAAAGACAAACCAGGCTCCACCAAACCCAGATGTTCTTTTTGCGGCAGGAGTGCCGATAAAGTAACAAATATGATCAAAGGTCCTTCCGACCCTAGAGGAGGCGATGTTTATATTTGTGAGATTTGCGTCGGCAACGCGATGCAGATCATTAAACAGAATTCCATTTCGAGCCAGAGCCGTTCAGTCAGCAAGATTAAATCTAACCTCACTCCCGTCGGCATTAAAAAATTCCTCGATGAATATGTAATAGGCCAGGATAAAGCAAAGGTTTCCCTCTCAGTCGCAGTTTACAATCACTACAAAAGAATAGATTCACTTGAAGTAAATGCCCTTGATGACGTTGAGATTGAAAAGAGCAACATACTTCTTATAGGTCCTACAGGTACAGGTAAAACTTATCTCGCGCAGACACTCGCTAAGCTTCTGAATGTTCCTTTTGCCATAGCCGACGCGACAACTATAACGGAAGCCGGTTACGTTGGTGATGACGTAGAATCGATTCTCGTCAGTCTCCTCCAGAATGCAAATTATGACCTTCATAAAGCCGAAAGAGGCATCATTTATCTGGATGAAATCGATAAGATAGCCCGTAAAAGCGACAGTGTATCCATCACACGTGACGTTTCCGGTGAAGGTGTACAACAGGCACTACTAAAGCTTCTCGAGGGAACTGTTGCAGGTGTTCCACCGCGTGGCGGCAGGAAGCACCCGGAGCAGCCTCTCATCAATATTAATACTAAAAACATCCTTTTCATCTGCGGCGGTGCTTTCGAAGGACTCGAAAAATCCATCGAACAACGTATGGACAAAAGCTCAGTAGGTTTCGGTGCTACTGTCACATCAAAGAGTGAGAAGAAGAATGATGAAATTATGCAGTTAGTTGAACCTGATGACCTCATTAAGTTTGGCCTTATCCCGGAATTCGTCGGCAGACTGCCTGTAATGACTACATTGAATACGCTGGACAAGGAAGCTCTATTGTCTATCCTCACAGAGCCTAAAAATGCCATTATAAAACAATACCAGAAACTTCTCCGAATGGAAGGTGTCGAACTCGAATTCCAGGAGGAAGCTCTTGAAGAGGTTGCAAAACTGGCAATTAAACGCGGTACCGGCGCCAGGGCTTTAAGGTCCATTCTCGAAAATGTAATGTTAGATATTATGTATAAGATTCCTTCTAAAACTAACGTTACAGATTGTATCATTACCAAAGAAGTAATTACAGAAAAGAAAGAACCTATTTACATCAATTCCAATAAGAAGGTATTCGCGCAGTAATTCCGCGAGATACCTCCCATATCACATATGAGTGAACTACGATCAGACATCAAGAAAGACTCTGAATTTCTTGCCCGTGAAGATTTCCACAAAAATCTCCTGCGCAAAACAAATGCTATAGGTGATAAGCTTAAACTCGGCGGCGGCGAAAAAGCCATCGAAAAGCTTCATTCAAAAGGAAAGCTTCATTGCCGTGAAAGAATAAACCTCCTTATTGACGAAGGCTCATATTTCCACGAGATCGGACTATTCACCGGGTATGGAATGTATGAAGAATACGGCGGTGCCCCTTCGTCAGGAACAGTATTTGGTATTGGTAAGATACACGGACGTAACTGCGTTATCGTGGCGAATGATGCCACCGTAAAAGCCGGAGCCTGGTTTCCCATCACCTGCAAGAAAAATCTCCGCGCTCAGGAAATTTCCATAGAAAATAAATTACCCATTATATATCTCGTGGACTCTGCGGGTGTTTTTCTCCCAATGCAGGATGAGATTTTTCCTGACAAAGAGCACTTCGGCAGGATATTCCGTAATAACGCTGTTATGAGTGCGATGGGCATTCCCCAGATCGCCGCTATTATGGGACCCTGCGTGGCAGGGGGCGCGTATCTACCCATAATGAGCGATGAAGCACTCATCGTTGACAAGACCGGAAGCATCTTCCTTGCAGGCTCTCACCTCGTGAAAGCTGCCATTGGCGAAAAAATAGATAATGAAGACCTTGGTGGCGCGACTGTCACCACTGAAATATCAGGAATAACCGATGAGAAAATGGAAAATGATGAAGCCTGTTTAGAGAAAATAAGAAGCCTCGTAGAAAAGTTCGGTGAAACACCAAAAGCAGGTTTTGATAGAATTGAATCCGTCGAACCCGCGCACGATGAAAAAGAGATTTACGGTATTATGCCGGAAACCACTAATAAGCCTTACGATACTTACGACCTTATTGCAAGGATTGTAGATGGCGGCGAGTTCGATGAATACAAACCCGATTATGGAAAGACCATCATCACAGGTTATGCCAGGATTGACGGATGGGCTGTAGGCATTGTCGCTAATCAGCGCGCGGTGGTAAAAAGCAGCAAAGGCGAAATGCAGTTCGGGGGTGTGATATACTCCGACAGCGCGGATAAAGGAGCAAGGTTTATTATGAATTGTAACCAGCGTAAGATCCCTCTCGTATTCCTCCAGGATGTTACCGGCTTTATGGTTGGTTCACGTTCCGAGCACGGCGGTATAATTAAAGACGGCGCTAAAATGGTGAATGCCGTAGCGAACTCCGTCGTCCCTAAAATTACTATCATCACGGGAAACAGCTATGGTGCAGGAAACTACGCTATGTGCGGAAAAGCCTACGACCCAAGATTTATATATGCATATCCTAATGCTCAGATCGCAGTAATGGGCGGCGCGCAGGCAAGTAATGTACTTCTCGATATTAAGATCGGTCAGCTCAGAAAAGAAG
>JAEYVS010000219.1 GCA_023429265.1 Bacteroidota bacterium
AAAATCCCTCACAAAAAGAATTCTTAACACCGGATGATCCGAGGATAGTATCGCTCCTCGAGGGCAGCTGCGAGAATCCCTTTGAAATACTGGGTCCTCATAAGTACGGCAAAAAATCAATGATAGTGAGATCATTCCTGCCTGTCGCTAAGGAAGCGTGGATAAGACCAAAGAACGAAGATGAGTTTTATGAGATGGAGCGGATCGGGAAAACCCCTGTATTTCAGTGCATAGTAAGAAAGCACGATGAAAGATTCCCCTATATTATAGAGTACACGGATGAGAATAACGCTCTCCACAGGACCGAAGACCCGTATTATTTCCCTACCATATTTTCAAAATTCGATCTGCATTTATTCGGAGAAGGGAACAACTACAAGATATATGAAAAGCTTGGAGCGCACGAGAAAGAGTTTGAAGGAGTAAGAGGGGTTCATTTCGCGGTCTGGGCCCCGAACGCTAAGAGTGTTTCGGTAATGGGCGATTTTAATGACTGGCAAGCAGACATATACCAGATGGAAAATGTGAACAGCTCAGGCACGTGGGTACTTTTTATTCCCGGTGTAGAAGCGGGGGCTATGTATAAATATTCCATCCGGTCGAAAAAAGACGATAGGATGAGAATTAAATCCGATCCGTATGCATTTTATTCACAGATGCGTCCGGATAATGCGTCGATAGTATATGAGCCTGAAAATTATAAATGGACAGATACTGAATGGGTGAATATGCGGAGGGAATGGAATTATAAAAACTCACCTGTTTCCATATATGAGGTTCATCTTTGCTCGTGGAAAAGAGAGCATTCGGATGATTTCCCAAATGAGTGGGGATTTAAGAATTACAGGCTGCTCGCTCGGGAGATAGTGGAGTATGTAAAAGAAATGGGATATACACACATAGAACTCCTTCCCGTGATGGAGCATCCCCTCGATAAATCCTGGGGATACCAGGTAGTGAACTACTTCGCACCCACGAGCCGTCACGGCACGCCGGAAGATTTTATGTATTTTGTGGATTATTGTCATCAGAATGACATTGGTGTAATACTTGATTGGGTACCGGGCCATTTCCCTACGGACGCGCACGGATTATTTGATTTCGACGGCAAGGAGATCTATGCTTATGAAGACCCAAAAAAGGGTTTCCATAAAGACTGGGGCACAATGGTATTTGATTATGGTAGAAATGAAGTGAGGAACTTCCTCATATCCAATGCTCTTTTCTGGCTGGAGAAGTACCACATCGACGGGCTGCGGGTAGACGCGGTTGCATCGATGCTGTACCTTGATTATTCACGTGATGACGGTGAGTGGGAACCTAATGTCCACGGGGGTAATGAAAATTTGGAAGCAATTGAATTTCTAAGGACGCTCAATGAGAAAGTTCACGAATCTCACAAAGGTGTGATGATGATAGCCGAGGAATCCACATCCTGGAAGGGGGTTACCGCGCAGGTATACCTGGGCGGACTGGGATTTGACATGAAGTGGAATATGGGATGGATGCATGATGTGCTATATTATTTTTCTCTTGACCCGATATTCAGGAAATTCCATCACAATAAGATCACCTTTTCTTTGTGGTATTCTTTTGATGAGAATTTTCTTCTCCCGATTTCCCACGATGAGGTGGTATATGGGAAAAAATCGCTTATCGAGAAATTCCAGGGAGATATCGACCAGAAGTTCGCGACATTGAGGTTGTTTATGGGATTTATGTTCGCGCATCCGGGTAAAAAGCTTAACTTTATGACAAATGATATTGCTCAATACAATGAATGGAACAGCGAAGCAGGGCTGGATTGGAATGTGATGGAATTTGATAGGAATGAAAAGTTTAATCTTTTCTTTAAGGACCTTAATAATTTATATAAAAAGCATAAGGCATTTTATGATGTAGATTTTAAAAGCGATGGGTTCCAATGGATCGACTTTACGGATGCGGACGCAGGGGTGATCAGCTTCATAAGATATACAGAAGGCAAAAAAGATTTTCTTGTTTTTACTTATAATATGACACCCATTGTAAGAGAAAGTTATATGCTTGGTGTGCCCGAGAAGGGTTTTTATAAGGAGCTTTTTAATAGTGACGCAGTGGAATATGGCGGCAGCGGTATAGGTAACCTGGGTGGTATCGAATCCATAGACGGAAGACGTAATAACTTTGACAATAGCATTAGTGTTACGCTCCCTCCGCTGGGTGTAAATGTGTTTAAGGTAATAAAGGAAAAAGAATAAGTGCATTATAAAAATAAAAATCTCTTTCTCGTAATACACGGACATTTTTATCAGCCTCCGCGGGAAGACCCCTGGACAGGTGAGATCGAATATCAGCCGTCCGCGGCTCCTTTGCACGACTGGAATGAGCGCATCTACCAGGAATGTTACAAGCCCAATACTGAAGCTGTTGTGTCCGATTCACATAATAATGTCATCCGGCACGAGAATAACTTTGAATATTACAGCTTTAATTTCGGTCCCACGCTTCTAAGCTGGCTTGAGGAAAAGCATCCGCACCGCCTGAAAATGATAATTGAAGCTGATAAAAAAAGCGTTACTGAACATAACGGACACGGCAATGCTTTCGCTCAGGTTTACAATCATATCATTATGCCTCTGGCAAATGAGCGCGACAAAATAACCCAAATAAAATGGGGGGTCGAAGATTTTAGATACCGCTTTGGGAGAGAACCGGAGGGTATGTGGCTCGCAGAGACGGCTTGCAATGATGACACACTGGAAGCGCTGATAGAAGAAGAGATTAAATTCACCGTATTGGATCCATCCCAGGCAAACAAGGTGCGCAAGATAAACGGCGGCGAATGGTTAGACGTATCCGCAGGGAATATAGATACCAAGCAGCCATACAGGTATTTTTCTCAAAAAGAGCCGGGGAAGTTTATAAATATCTTCTTCTATGACGGTCTCCTGTCAAAGAACATTGCCTTCGATGATTATGTATCGAATGCGGAACGTTTAATGGATAGGATTAAAACCATCAATCTCGACAATAACCACAAAGATCAGCTCATAGCGTCTGCCGTTGACGGCGAAACTTTCGGACATCATAAGCATTTCACTGAGCGGACCATCGCGTACCTGCTGAGCGAGCTTGCCCCTAATGAAGGATATAAGGTTACTAACTTCGGGGAATACCTCGAAACACACAGCCCCATCCACGAAGTAAAGATTAAAAGAGGGCGCAACGGTGAAGGCACATCCTGGAGCTGCGCTCACGGCATAGGAAGGTGGCAGGAGGACTGCGGCTGCGGAGGCGGTGAGCCCGGCTGGAATCAACAATGGAGAAAGCCGCTAAGAGAGACTCTTGACTGGCTAAGGGATGAGCTCGCAAAAATCACCGAGGAGGAAGGCGGTAAATATCTCAAGGATGTCTGGAAAGCCCGGAATGATTACATAAAATATGTACTCAATCCGGCGAGGAGCGAAGCGGAAAAATTTCTTTTTTTTAACGCAAAGCAATTTCTTACAGAAGCGGAAAGCGAAACCTGTTTGAAGATAATGGACATGCAGCATAACGCTATGCTGATGTTCACCAGCTGCGGATGGTTTTTTTCTGATATTTCCGGAATGGAAACTATGATAATTTTACGTTTTGCGTCGCGGGCAATGGAGCTTGCAAAGGAAATCTCAGGGATAGACCTGGAACCTGAATACCTCGAAAAGATAAAAGCAGCGAAATCTAATCTTCCGCAGTACAGGGACGGAAAGCATATTTACGAAACCAAGATCCTTACTCAAAGAAAAAAAAGATAGTTATTTTGGATTACGGACACTTTTTATCGTCTTACACTTCTGATCACTGGAGAAAAATAGGCATTCAACGCCGCGCCGGAGTTGCTGTACCTCTATTTTCTCTTTATTCCAAAAAAAGCACGGGTATTGGGGAAATTCCCGATCTTTGCCTTCTCATAGATTGGTGCAGAGAAACCGGGCTTAGTATTATCCAGCTTCTGCCGTTGAATGAAGTCGGAATGGATAATTCTCCCTATAATGCTATCAGTACCTTCGCGCTTGACCCTATGTATCTGCGGCTTGAGAATATTAAGTTGGTGGATAAGAAACGATTCAAAGATGATATAATTAAGCTGAAGGAAAAATTTCCGACAGGACACGGACACGTTGATTATAGAATTAAACCTGCAAAACTCGAGCTGTTATATTCCATGTTCAAGTCATCGGAGCTAAGCCGGTCCTATAAGTACAGGCGTTACAAAGAAAAAAACTCCTTCTGGCTGTATGACTATGCCCTTTATAAGTTCATAAAAGATCACAAAGATGAACGCGCCTGGTTTACGTGGAAAAAACCCCTCCGACATCGAGAAGAGAAGACATTAAAAGATTTAGAGAATAGAAATAAGCAGAGGATAGAGTTTTATTGCTGGCTGCAATGGCAGCTTAACGAACAATTTGAAGCTGTAAAAAAATACGCTTCCCTAAATAAGATTTTTCTTATGGGAGACATACCTTTTCTTGTTTCAAGGGACAGCGCTGATGTCTGGTCACACCAGAATTATTTTAAGCTCGATTTCGAAGCGGGCGCTCCCCCGGATATGTTTTTTGCAAAAGGCCAAAGATGGGGAATGCCTCCCTATGACTGGAATAACATCGCAAGAGATGGATTTTCGTATATCAAGGAAAGATTGAGTTATGCAGAGAATTTCTATGATATGTTCCGAATCGATCATTTTGTAGGATTGCTGCGTGTATGGATCATAAAGGCTTCTACTCCACGCAAAAAGGGGGCGAAGGAAGGACACTTCGATCCTGAACAGGAATATCTTTGGGGTGAGCATGGCAGAAAGCTGCTATCAATAATGATTGAATCCACAAAAATGCTGCCCTGCGCGGAAGATCTCGGGACGGTGCCTCAAGCATCTTATTCAGTCCTCTGGAAAGCAGGAGTACCCGGCATTGAGATACAGCGCTGGACGAAGAACTGGAATGACGGAGGCTCATTTATAAAGCCTGATCATTACAGACAAAATTCAATATCCACCGTATCCACGCACGATTCGAGTACCCTCCCCGCCTGGTGGAAATACGAAGCCGGGACAATAGAAAGCTACCTTTTCAAGAAATTCTGCCGTGGTAAGAAGCTAAAAATGACTCCCGGTAAGCTGAAAGAAAAGCTCTTCGAAAGGCATCACCCCGGAAAAGATAAACTGTACTGGAAACCTGAAATAGACTCAGTGGAAAAGCTGATCGCAAGAATAAAACTCCCTGCTGAGGAATGCGGGGAAATGATTAACCTGTATTTATCCACTTACGGTGAAAAAGAGAAATTCTGGAGATACATAGGTTTTTCCGGAAAAATGCGACCATACCCTGACACCGATTTTATTAAAAAAACTCTTGAGACTGTCAATAAGACAGCTTCTATTTTCAGTATACAACTGCTCGGTGAGTGGCTTTATCTCAGTGATAAGATCCTGAATAAACACAGCAGCCCCGCGGACAGAATAAATTTCCCCGGACTTATCAGCGACAAAAACTGGTCTATTGTATCCCCTATCTCCCTGGAGGCATTAAATAAACATTCTGTAAATTCCATCATAAAGGAAATAATCAGAACAGGTGAACGGTAATGAATAACATCTATACCCTTACAGATTCCGGAAACGCCATAGAATACCTTACCACTAATTACCCGGAGGGTACGGGCAATTTAACCCCTGTTAAGACTAAAAATTTTGAAGAGATTACAGACTCAATCGAAAAAGGACATACTATTTTTTGCGATGGGATGAATTGTCTTTTAATTCTAAAAATATTAACACTTAAACCCGGTTTTTTTTCTAAAGTCATACTCTATGAACCCGCTGGAGCATTCTGGTGGAGAGACAACCGGTTCGATGTGACTAAAGACTTCGATACTCTCGATTTTTTTGAATGGATAGAAACACCAATAGAGCTTATTTCCTCAAACCCATTGACCCTTTCAGCCTGGAGCAGTATTCTTTTGAGGTCAGATCTCACAGTGAATTTCAAGGGACACTCTTTTAAAGCTCACACTGATGAAGGCTGGTTAAAACTTGCTGAACTCGCAGGTATTTCAATGTCAGCCGGGAGAGAAACACCGCTCAGAGCAAAGGGAAAAGCCTATATAAGAAATCTTTCTTGTGAGATAGAATGGGAGGACGAGGACAGGGACAATCCGGGTAATTGGAAACGCTTTACTTCAATAATTTCACCTCTCGGATGGCAATGGGAATCTCACTGGAATGTTTATACCGAGGATGCGCCATTTGGACTGATGCTTTCGATGCTTACGGAATACCTTCAAGGCTGTATTGAAAAATTCCATTATATGCATTCCCGAGTGGAATGGGAATGGGATGGATCTAATTTCTTCATTTCAAAAGTATCTCCTGCCTACGAGCATAAATTTCACAGATGTCTTGTTGGACAGGGTACAAGAAAGATCCTCTTATCCGATGATGAAAAACTTTACGATTATGTACGCGAGAAAGTAACACGAAATATTTGTACTGTTTACTCATCCTGGGATTCAAAAGCGCTGGAAGATAATGAACCATTTATAGTTTACCATAAAGATACTCCCTGTATTAATGCCGATGTAATTTTATCACGATATAATAATACGGGGTACCCCGGAAAATGCGGATCTTCACCATTGATCCGTTTTAGACTATTTAAATTCCTTCGTTCATTACCTGCGTTCTACAAACTTTACAGATCAAAAAGATACTTTAAGGATGTGATTGAAAATTATGATGCATTCAGGAATGAGCTGAAAATTATCAACTCTTCCTCCCCGGATCCGGGAAACGATCTCATCAGACTGTTCGAAAGATATTACCTGTATTTGATGCGTGGTAGGCTGATTTATTTCTCTCTTCTTAAATACGTTCCGGGTATGAGAGCGAACTACGAAAAGGACTACAAGAAACTTGAGAGAGAACATATTAAGTTCTCGGAAGAGTTTTTTAAAAAGTTAAATTCTATTAATTCGGACTGGTGCACAAATATTGGATATAAAAAAATTCGAACAATCTGGCAGGATACCGGTAAGCCGGTAAAATAAAAGCCCGTTAAACTCACATCTAACGGGCTTTTTCACATATATTATAGAAGAAGATTACTTAATTAACATCATCTTTTTCACTTCGCTAAATGCTCCATTATTTCCATCCACGCTAATTCGGTAAATATACATTCCACTTGCCAGGCCTGCGCCATTGAATTCAAAGCTATAGGAACCTCCGGCAAGACTTTTATTAACAAGAGTAGCTACTTCTTTCCCAAGCATATCATAAACAACAAGTTTAACATTTGAAACTGAAGGAACACTAAAATCTATCTTTGTTGCAGGGTTAAATGGATTCGGATAATTTTGTGAAAGTTTGAAATCCGTCGCCATTGTATTATTATTAATAATGCCTGTTGGGAGATTTTCCTGGTCGTAAAAAGCATTCGTGGGTCCTACACCTGCATATAAGAATGCTGACCTTTTCTCCAGAGAACCACCGGCAGGAATATATTTATAAATCGCAACAGATGGACTCATAAAACCTGATGCTTGTTGATCATTTCTTTTAAAATTATAGATCCCCATACTATCTAGTGTACCTCGTCTGATAGTGATTGAATCTGATATTGAATTTAAAGCATCCTGGTATGCTGCAACAAAATAACTACCTCCGGCAGTATCAGGATCCGAGCTGCACACAGCATATTTAATGTCCCTTTGTGTTGATGTGCCTAAAGGCCTCTCTGTCCAGGAAGAACCTGCGTCAAAACTAGCAAAATAGACGGGAATACCACCGTTCTTTATGCAAGTAACCATAATTTTTCTTGAGCTGTTGTCCCCGCTTCCTGTTTGCAATATTGAAATAACCGGTTTTTCATGGTTTGTAGGTGAAGCAGTTAAAAAATGAGTCGAAACAGATGCAGTTGGACTCCAGGGTGTTGCTAAAACTCTTACTAAAGTATCGTTTGAAGCTCTTCTTTCAACTGCAATATACACCGAATCTGTTGAGCCGAGTTTGAAGTCCGCAAAAGGAAAATAATCATTATACGAAGTACCATACTCCGGATCAACCAGACTTACACTTTGAAAAGTCTGTCCCCAATTTGTGGTTCGTAAGTATCTCAAGCTTGTGGATGTTTCTGCAACATTATCATATTCACCAACAACTACCCCAATGCCGGTATTTTCATCTTCATATGCTCCATTACTAAAAGCAGTAGGATTAAAAAATTTATTATTTGCTGAAGATGGTGAAGCAACCAATCCCTGAACAGCTCCTGTACCATCTCTTCTGACAGAATAAACACGCAAAGAAGCAGTTAAAAGATTTGAAGAATTTGAAGCCGTATAAAACACTACAATTCGTGTTGAATCTAAGTTTGAAGATGAGCTATTCTCAACAATCGCGGAAAATTGACCAAAATAAAGACTGGTACTCTGAAATGATGTAACAGTACTCCAATTTAACCCGCCATTATCCGATCTATAAATACTTATTCGTCCATTAAATTGACCACCAATGGCTTTTTTATTTACAATTGCATACATACTTCTATCAGGACCGGATTTTAATACAACCTGCCTGAACCCTATCGAAACTAATTGACCTGAATCAATCCTGATATCGGGGTTTATCCAGGAATCCATAAATGGAGGCTGCTCCCCGGTGGTAATAGTTATGTTATTATCCCCCTTCAAAGGAAAGTGTTCGGGTTTCTGTAATAATGAATTATCATATGAAGAATGTTCCATTGGAAGCTTATTCTCAAATTCATTTATTGGAGTGGAATAGACCTTACCAAATCCCATTCCGCTAACCATCACTAAAAGTAAAATTAGTTTTAGTTTTTTCATTTTAAAATTTATGTTGCCAGATTAATATTAGCAATGTTGCTAAGTTTTCTTAAAAAAAAGAGCGTCTTAACTCTGATTCAAAAATATAGTGTAAAATATTTATTGTCAAGTTTATTTTTCATAAAAATAAAAAAACCTGCTATATTCAATAAAAATAGCATTTAACGGGAGGCTATTTCTAATATAAATTTATATTCAAACTAATGCAAGTGGCTTTTTTCAGAAAAGATAGGTTTTAAACCTCAGGCTTCTTTTTTCTCGGGGGCAATAATGTCAAATGATTCATTGTCTGGTTTAGTTTTGTGGTAAGTCGATTTACTCTCATCGGTTCGTTCGATTTCTTTCTGCTCATATCTTCGAAAGGCAAAGATGAGCTGTTTTAAATAAACAACGGTATCCCTGTAGCAAACCACTAATATTCTATGGACTCTGCTCTTACCGGCGAATTGCTCTTCCCGCTCAGATAAAACAGTTAAAGGATATTCCGGCATGTCACGAGCCACTCCATACTGCTTTGGTTTTTTAACTTTGGGATCGGGAAAGTACGCCGTGCGGAATATCCAGTCCCAGAATGCAAACTTCGTCCCGTAATTACTCTGATACTCCTTTCCCTCATCATCCGAATGATGCCACCGGTGCATTTCAGGACCATTGATGAAATACTGGAGACGTCCCATTTTCGCGTCGATATTGGAATGGATGAACATACCCCAAACAGCATCTATCATTCCTTTAATAGCAGGTACTATAGGAGCGGCTCCAAGCAATATTATCGGTGCAAATTCAATAGTTTGATTGATTAGTATCTCAAATGAATGGGATCTCGACCCGGACAGAAAGTCCACCGTCTGAGGCGAGTGATGAGCTTCGTGGATCCTCCAGAGATATTTATTATTATGCTGCCACCGATGAAACCAATATATGTATAGGTCGTGTGTGAAAAGAAAGAATATTATCTGTAGCCATATGGGCCAGTGCCCTATCAGGCTGTATTGGTATAGATCTGTATTTGTTTTGACAAATTCCAGAAAGCCGAATATGATCAACCCAAGTATGTAACTCTGCGCTATAGTATAAAGAAAGAAATCGTAAAAGAACCCTTCCCTGAATATCTTCTGACCTTTTGTGTAAGGAAAAAGCTTCTCCAGCAGCATAAATAACAATGCCGCTCCTACTACAACTATCGATGTCCATCCTATTACGCCCATTTCAAGTGATTTACTGTACTCTTCTTAATTTAGTTCTGGGTCCGAGCTCGCTATCATATACTCTTTTTACTCCATCACCCAGCGCTTTCTCTATTCCCCTGATATTTTCTATTAATCTCTGGAAACCGCC
>JAEYVS010000246.1 GCA_023429265.1 Bacteroidota bacterium
TAAAAACCGGTGTGATGCATTTGATAGCTGTGTCAGGGCTTAATGTGGCATATGTAATAATAATAATCGTAACATTGCTTTCTATTTTCAGGGTATATTTTAGATGGAAAACCGCGCTGGTGATCTCCGTGCTAATATTCTACTGTTTATTTACCGGCAATTCTCCCTCTATTGTCCGCGCTACCATTATGGGGATACTTCTCCTGATTGCATATGATACCGAGCGAAAAGTTAATTTTTACAATGTAGTCGGTTTCTCTGCATTTGTCATACTGATCTTTAATACGAAACAGCTCTTCGATCCGGGGTTCATATTATCATACACTGCCGTTATCTCAATGGTTTTCTGTTACGAAAAGTTTAAGCCATACCTGGTGGAGTGGTATGATGGGAGCGGGAAATGGTACAGGCGGTGGACAAAATACGCGCTTATACTATTTGTCACTACACTGGCGGCACAGGTAGGGGTATTGCCTGTTACGGGAAACTACTTTGAAAAGGTATCCATAGTTTCCCTGCCCGCGAACCTGATAATCGTGCCAATGGCAAATATTTCATTGGCGATCGGATTTATGCAAATACTCGCAGCGGGAATTTCCGGGTACTTATCATCTGTAATCGCAAATGCCAACTCATTCATATTATCAATACAGCTTTCAATTATAAAATTTTTCGCTGAGTGGGATTTCGCGTACTTTGAAGTTTTCAGGTTTGATGGTGTAACAATAGCGGCTTATTTCGCAGCTTTGATACTGCTGCTGACAATGACACGGAAGAATTTTAAATTCCGCATAATCCTGGTGATAATAATAGCCGCAGGAATATTCATTCATAACATAAGACCTGAAGATAAATTGAGAGTTAGTTTCCTTGACACCGGAGACGGAAAATGCACCGTGATACAAACACCGGAAGGAAGAACAATACTGGTGGACTGCGGAATAAGCACTGAAACTTATGACAGCGCGGAGCGGACAATTATCCCCTATCTGAAAAGAAACGGCATTGACAAAGCAGACTTATTAATACTGACGGGTATGGAGCGGACAAAAACCGGAGGGCTGGATCATTTCACAGAGAACTTCCCTGTATCGAAAATCCTGATGAATACGCCGGGTAAACTAAATTCATCTGCACCGGTAGAGAATGTAACCGAAGGTGATTACATTGATATCATAGAAAACGCCCGGATATATTTTTTGACCGGTGGATCGATGATACTTAAATATAATGAACTGGATATTCTTTTTGCCGAAGGAAATGATGGAAGTATGGATTATCTGTACGAAAAATACGGAGACTTTATCGATGCAGATATAATAAGAACAAACTCTTTAATAGAAAATCTTCAACCTTCTATATATGTAACATCCATTTCATCAAACAGTAAAGCATTTGATGCAATAAAGGAAAAATGTTCTACCTCGGGGATACAGCTATTCAATACGAACCGAGAAGGAGCATTGATAATTCAAAGCTCAGGAGATAATATAGAAATTATGGACTGGAAGTAAGCTATTGCAAATACAGTTGTTTTGGAATCCTTTTAGGGCTGAATATTATCAAAAAAACGGTTAAATTTCTGATTTTGTAACCCAAGTAAAGAATGGATTATAATTTTACCTGCACGGACAGATTTCTCACCTATGTCAAAATCGATACACAGTCCGATCCGGATTCAAAGACTCAGCCCTCGACAGAAAAGCAAAAAGATCTTGGCAGAGTTCTCGTAAAAGAGCTCAAGGAAATTGGCATAAATGATGCTGAACTGGATGAATATGGCTATGTTTATGCGACAATAGAGTCAAATACCGATAAAGATGTTCCTGTGCTTTGCTTTTGTTCACATATGGATACATCACCTGATGTTACAGGCAAGAATGTAAACCCTGTGGTACACAAAAATTATCAAGGAGGTGACATTATACTTCCCGCTGATAAATCACAGGTTATAACAGAAGAAGAAAACCCCGCCTTAAAAGAACAGATTGGGAACGATATTATCACAACTGATGGAACTACATTACTTGGAGCTGATAACAAAGCCGGCGTGGCTGAGATAATGGATGCTGCGAATTATTTAATGACTCATCCCGAAGTAAAACACGGTAAGATAAGGATTCTATTCACACCTGACGAAGAAATTGGCAGAGGAGTGGATAAAGTTGATATGAATAAACTTGGAGCTGACATAGGATACACCATAGATGGTGAATCGCTTGGACAGATTGAAAACGAGACTTTTTCGGCTGATTCGGTGACGATAACAGTTCACGGTTTTAATATCCACCCCGGATTTGCGAAGGGAAAGATGGAGAATGCCATAAAAATAGCGTGCGAGGTAGTGGAAAAGCTTCCCAAAGACCGAATGTCACCGGAAACAACAGATGGGAAAGAGGGTTTTATTCATCCGGTATCCTTAAAGGCTGGCAACGATAATGCAACTTTAAAATTGATAATACGTAGCTTTAGTGAAGACGGCCTGAAAGAACAGGAGGATTTTCTAAAGCAAATTACGGAAGAGGTTGTTTCACAATATAGACGCTCTTCATTTGAGTTTGACGTAGAAGAGTCTTACCGTAATATGAAGGAGGTCATTGACAAAGACCCCCGGATAATAGAATACGCCATCGAAGCTGTGAAAAGAGCGGGAATAGAGCCTAAAGTGAGCTCCATCAGAGGTGGTACGGACGGTTCACGCCTTTCGTTTATGGGATTACCCTGTCCAAACATCTTTGCAGGTGAGCACGCATTCCATTCCAGGCTGGAATGGGTATCCATTCAGGATATGCAAAAAGCGGTTGAAACTATTATTAATATTACTCAAACTTGGGAAGAAAGAAGTTAATTGTTTATTATTGTTTTTATTTATATGCTTATAATTACTGCTTATCTTAAATAAAGTTGAATTCTTACTTAAAATAACACTTTTAAAAAATCATTTTATAAACGAGGAGAACATTAGAATGAATAAAATTCTAACAATTTTACTTCTTATGGCAATTGCTCTGCCGGGATTCAGTAATGACAGGAAATCCATTATGAGCACTGCATATGAAGATGGAACATTCAAACCATCAGGAAAAATAGTTTTTGGAAATCAATTTGATGGAATTTATCCAAATGGAGTTGTCGTTCCGGGTACTGATAGTTATTTTGACTATGTTACAAATGGTAAAAATGTAAGCAATATGTGGGTATCAGGAGATACAATGATCATTTCATATTTTGGAGCGGATCAATCTGACCCAACAGGAGCAACATCCAGGGTTGCTTATTACGTAGTAAGCACAGACAAAGGTCAAACCTGGGGTACTCCACTTGCATTAACAACATTACCAAGGAGAAGTGCTTACCCTGACCTAGTACCATATATCGGATCTTTAGGAAGATCAATTGGATTATCAGGCAGGCTATATACCCCCCCGGGACCGGGAGCAACTGGCGGCGGTGCATTCACTGATGCATTCTTTGGATTAGGATCATTTACAAGTGTTCAGACTCCAAATACCAACAGGGATTATTTCTCTGATCACATTGGTGGATCTTTTATGGGAGGAATTGCTGCAATAGCCGGTGGAACTCCAGCAAGTGACACTTTGAATTTCTGGAAATTTGACATGGAAACCAATTCCTTTACTATGGTTACTCCTGTCGTTTTACCAAACCAGGGAATTGAAGCAAACTCAAGATGGCATTTTGTATCAAATGGCAACAATGATATGATAGCTGTATGGTGGGATAGTCCTGCCGGTTCGGAAGCCCTAAGACTTTCAAGATCTTCTGATGGCGGAGCTACGTGGTCTACAAATATAGCTCTTCAACAGTCATTCTCAACTAATGGTGTCATTAATGGCGATACTTGCAGCCCATGGTTTGGAATTGATGCTGTTTACAAACCAGGTACAACTGAGTATGCTGTTGCCTGGAATACTCTTTATCCAACAGGTTCCGGACAGTCTTCAGGCGACCCACAAGGATGTAAAATACTTTTCTGGAATCCAAATGTAAATGGCGGTGTTCCTGTTGAAGTAGCAGGAAGGTCAAATATGAATACTATTGCTGATACTAATTTACTATTCCCTGTTCTTACTTTAACAGGTGGTTTACAGGTTGGTGTAACGCCAGTTTCACATCCATCTATTGGATATAATACCGATGGAGCTTTAATGTGTGTATTTTCCGGATATCAACCTCTTCCGGATACACTGGATGGATTTGCAATGAATGACATTTATTATTCACTTTCATATGATGATGGTGCAACATGGTCAACACCTGTAAATCTTACCAATACATCTGACTGGGATGAGCTTTATCCAACGGTGGCTCCTAATGGAAATACAAATGAATTCTTCATTCACTATCAGGCTACAAGAGGACCGGGAAGCCAGAGCTTTACAGATAACGCTCCTACATATGTTGTTCACCAGGTAGCTCAAATAATTCCAACTTCTTCTATTCAGAATATTTCAAACGAAGTTCCTGATGGATTCTCATTAAAGCAGAACTTCCCGAATCCGTTCAACCCTTCAACATCAATACAGTTCAATTTACCAACATCTTCGCTGGTAACATTGAAGGTTTATGATGTTACAGGTAAGGAAGTAGCTACTTTAGTAAACAGCCAGAGATTAGCTGCAGGTTCATTCCAGTATGACTTCAATGCAAGCAATCTTTCAAGCGGAATGTATTTCTATACATTATCAACAGATAATTTTAGAGAGACTAAGAAAATGATGCTGATCAAATAAGCTGAAAAGCTTTTTGGATTCAGAAATAATTCATTTCAAATTTTTTCTAACCCGGACTTATGATCATAGGTCCGGGTTTTTTGTTTATATTTGTTTTATATTATCACTTATGAAAGCAACTTCTGTCATACTGGTTCTGATACA
>JAEYVS010000008.1 GCA_023429265.1 Bacteroidota bacterium
CACCCTCAAACCCGGGACATTGAAATACGGCAATCCCATTAGAATTAAACTGTGCCATCTCACCCGTGCACACTTCAGGCGCTGTACCGGACTGCTCTCTCAGGCCCCAAAGACCAATGATATTGGACTGTACCTGGGGAGGTGCAACTACTTCTTCACTGCAACCGAAAACAGCTATGCTTATAAAAAATCCTATAATAATGGAATACGGAACGAATCTATGTTTTTTATGCATAATTTTAAAAAAGTTCAATAATTAGACAGAATTATAACAGTTTAAGTTTAAACATACAAATTTTCAACAAACAAAAAAGCCCCGTAAATAGGGGCTTTTAAATATGAGAAAATTCATATTTACTTTATTAGCATCATTTTTTTGATTGAAACGAAATCGCCGGCTTCCAGCTTATAAAAATATATTCCGCTTGTGAATCCTGACGCATCAAAGTCAAAAGAATATCTGCCCGGGGAAAAGTCTCCGGAAGCAACCAAACCGACTTCCCTGCCCAGCGCGTCAAATACTCTAAGCTTAACAAAACTCAGTTTTGGTATGTCAAATTTAATTGACGTAGTGGGGTTAAACGGGTTTGGATAATTTTGCAGCAGGTCAAATTTATCAGGAATATCATTAGAGTTATTTACAATAGATGTTAAAGTATCTGTATAATTTACTATCCGGAAATTATCAAAATAGAATCCATCACCGGGAACTCCCCCATCCGTATCAAAATAAAACCTGATTTTGATACTTTGACCTAAATAAGAACTGAGGTTAATTCTTTCCTGCACCCAGTATTTAATAGCATCATAAGACTGCTGGCCTCCCACTAAGGTAGTAAACTTTCCGGTAAGGGTGCTCCAGGAAGATCCATTATTTGTGCTTATCTGTACTCTGGTATAATCAAAACCATCCTCTGTCGCCCATTTTGCATTAAACTCCAGCCTTGGGTTTGTAGCTCCTGAAAGACTAACCGAATTATTCATAGTAAAGAAACTTGTTGTATTATTCATTGAATTACCATACCTGGAATCCGCAAAGGAATGAGATCCCCCCCAAAAGCTGGTAAACGAAGTATCTGCAAGCGATCCTGTCCCGCTCCTGGTCCAGTTAGATATGCCGTTCTCAGCATCATCATAAAATAGAATATTGCTCTTACCCACAATTATTGAAACGGTATCAATAGATGATACCACACCCTCCTGGGTTACAGTACATATAAATTTTATTTCATCACCTACAGTTGCATTCGGAGAGACAAAATATTTAAAAGGGGTAGCAGCATTATTTTTCTGCGCGCCTGCATTTATTGTTCCATAATTTACATTTGATACTACAGACGTAATATGTGGGTAAGTTGTACTAAGAGTGACATTTACGCTATTTGAAGGTTTGGTTATCCCTTTATTTCTCAAATTAACTTCCAGCTTTAAAGTGTCACTTCTATTCACATATCCTCCATCGAGTAGTTTATAACTCTGCATTCTGGTATATGCACCGCTTACCCATGCCAGGTATTTAAAAGGGTAAAGATTTTCACTGCATATGGGAATGATTTCAACCTCATCCGGCCAGAAACCGCTGCCGCCAAGCTCGGGTGTCCAGCAATAAGTACCTGATGCGTGAAGATAATCCCTTGTAGTTCCGCTAGAATAATATTCCAGCATCTCTGAAACGGTCCCATAGAGATAATTATTGTGCTGAGCAAATTCTGAACTGAAATCAGCATATACATTATATGCTATGGATGTATCTGTATATCCATAGGGATTAAGATATCTGCCTGCGACGGAATGTACAGAAAACCCAATTTCAGGATTAATACTGGAAACATAATCCCTTATAGCCTGAGACTCAGGCTCGGAGAATGCAGAAGGTCCCCGGTATGTTTCCGATGATGGGTTATTACTTGACCCGCTATTTACTCCCCATCCATAAGAATAATTTCTATTCAGATCTACACCGAATGAACCTCCGTTATTGCGTCTGTTCTTACGCCAGTTTCCACCGCCATTAGGGTTTGTTGAACGGTTGTGTTCGTAACCATCGGGATTTACGACAGGAACAAAAAATATCTCCCTGTTATTGACAAGATATGTTGCTTCAGGGTTAGTTCCGTAGTTTTCCAATAACCAGTACATATAATACAGCATCGCCTGCATCGATACTGGTTCTCTTGCGTGATGTAATGCGTCATAATAAACTCCTGCTTCAGTGCCGGATTCGTTTACATCGGGATTATCGGAGATCTTTACAGCCCATATGGTTCGTCCTTCGTGCGAACTGCCTATATTTATCTTTTGTGTGATGAGAGTGGGGTACAATAATTTCATAGAATCCAACTGCCTCACAACTTCTTCTAATGTAGCAAACCCACCCATACTTCCCAGATAAAATCCATCCACATTGTCAGTCTGCATTATCTTTTTAGAATGAAGCATATCTTGTTCGGTAGGCAAAGATCTATTCATGTAATACTCATCCATATCCGGTACAAGAATGTCGTATTGTAATCCCGTGATTTGTAGAGCAGTAAGCTCAACAGAATTTAAAACAAGCTCAATTCCAGTTGAAAAATTGCCGTGATAATGTTCAATCGTAATGTCATTATTATGTAACTTTTCCAGATCTGCCCGGGAATTTACCTGAATCTTAACAAGAGAGTAAATCTCTCCGGATCTTACGATTGGAGATGAATAATCAAAAACATTTCCGGATAAAACGGAAAACAAAATTATCCCCAATATTACAGAAAAAGTGCGTAAAGTATATTTCATTATGTTGATTTGTTAGAATGAATTTTCAATAAAGCTTGAGTAAAAACAATGGAAAAATTTGTAGTTTATTCAGTTTCTGCCAATTTTGAGGCTCTATCAGCGGTTTTGAGCTTATCCAGGATCTCATCAAGGTCACCCTCCATAATATCTGAAAGATTGTATAATGTTAATCCTATCCTGTGATCGGTAAGTCTGTTTTGAGGGAAATTATAAGTTCTAATCTTATCACTCCTATCTCCTGACTTTACCATTAATTTCCTTTTATCTGATACTTCTTTATCCCTGCTTGCCAAAGCCGCATCATACAAACGGGATCTAAGCACTTTCATAGCCTTCTGCTTATTTTTAAGCTGAGATCTTTCATCTTGACATTGAACCACTACACCTGTAGGTATATGTGTAATTCTAATTGCTGTTTCTACTTTATTAACATTTTGACCGCCTGCTCCGCCTGCTCTATATACATCTATCTTCAAGTCGTTATCATTTACTTCAACATCAAAATCTTCTGCTTCGGGTAATACTGCAACAGATGCCGCTGAAGTATGAACCCTGCCGCTTGCCTCGGTTTTTGGGACACGCTGTACCCTATGCACACCGCTCTCATACTTTAGATCGCCGTAAACTTTTTTACCGCTTACATTCAGCACCGCTTCTTTTACTCCACCCGGTGTGGAGGATTCATTATACTCCATTGTTTCGACCTTATAGCCGCGAACCTCAAAATAACGTGTGTACATTCTGAGCAGATCAGCGGCAAATAAAGCTGCCTCTTCTCCTCCAGTACCGGCCCTTATCTCTAGAATTGCATTTTTTTCATCAGCAGGGTCTTCCGGGACAAGAAGCTCTTTAATCTTATGTTCAAGACGTTCACATTCTCCCTCCAAATGCACCTGTTCTTCCTTTGCCATCTCTTTTAGCTCATCATCGGATGTTTCATAAAGCAGCTGTTTATTTTCATCAAGATTCTTCTTCACCTTAAGATACTCATCATATGCTTCCACTATCTCTCCAATGGAGGAAAACTCCTTAGACAGTTTCCTAAACTCATTTTGATCCTTTACTATTTCGGGATCGGAGAGAAGACCTGAGAGCTCCCGGTGACGCTCTTTTACTTTTTCTAATTTATCAAACATATTTTAATAGATACCTCTTTCGCGGAGATATGTTTGTACGTTATTATTATTTAAATTCACTAATGTAATAATACCGAAAATCATACTAATAAAGTTTCCGGTAAGAATGGTAACAATCTCCATTATAGCTGCAAACTGTATGCTATTAAATGTCCCCGGCTGATTCAAAGTGTTTAATTTATTATAAGCAATAAAATCCATTATACAACTTATAATATTGATCACCGGAATAAACAGGATAAGGCAGCCGATGCCACAGGAGAAAAGCCCAAGTCCAATACCGTATGCTCCCATACCCAGCGCAAATAATAGGTTTAAAATTGCTGAGATTAGAAACAATGTTTTCGCTGTACTTATTTCAGATGGTATCATATGCTGTTTTTTGTTATAAATAAAAAAGCAACCTCCTTAAACAAAAGAGGCTGCTCAAAATATAAATATGGTTAATCTACTTTACAAGATTGAACTTTTCACCGAATTGACCGATAAGCGGCAACGGAGTTACCTTTCCGCCGGCAGCATTCATAATACCCATAATCAGAAATATTACCCATGGGATATAAAGAATTAACCCAATTCCACAGGTAATGGTACCAAGAATGGCAGCAAGTATGTTTACAATAAAAAGCACAATAGCCTGTTCCGTATGGAACATTACAAACTTATTTCTTTTCATATCGTCCATTAGTAGAGGAATGAAAAAAATAAGATAAGCTACGATAGCCATGGTTTTCCCGGATTCGATCTCTTCCGGAGTAATGTTAAGTTGTCTTGTTTCGTCCACTGAAAATGTCCCTTTTTATTTTATTTTACTAAATTAAGCTTTGCTCCAAACTTTCCGATCAAAGGAAGTTCTTTCGCTTTTCCCTGTATTGCAGAAAGTAGTCCTAAAATCCACATTACCAGATAAAATAGCCATACAACCATTGAAAGTATACCTACAATACAAGCAAGAGTATCGCTAACCTGTCCAATTATCATTGTAACGATTGTAACAGCAATATATAACACAATGGTCACAGCCCATAAAACTATAGCCTGTTCGGTATGAAACATTGCAAATCTTTTATCTCTTGCGGCGAACAAAGGCACCAGGAAAATTATCCAGGCAAGTATTGCCATTACTTTTCCGTCTTCTATTTCTTCCGGGGTGAACGTTAAATTACGAGAATCGGACATTGTGGTTTCTCCTTTTGATTTAGTTTAATTTTTATAATCTAATTACAAAAATTCTTTATCCCTGTTAATTGAAGGGGAAACAAATAAGAATGGGTCCGACCTAAATTTTTAAAAAATTTAGGAATATTAATAGTTGAGTTCTGAGCGCATTAAGATCCGGTAATGACCTTACCTGAATATTGCCTTAATACTACCCCAGGTGCTTCTAATCCCCGATACTTCGTGTATTACAGAAATACTCTGAGTATAAGAAGAGCTGCCATTCCCCTGGATGCATTTCAACCTGTAACGATATACCGATGAGTTAGTATTGTTTCCAAAATCAACCGAGTTGTCCTGATACGAATAATAGGAGTTATTTCCGCTTGCGTTTATAGTCGCAACGTAAATGAAGTTATCGGGTGATTCGGCACTTCGTTCCAGTTCGAATTTAGTGGTGCTGTTCTCTTCCATGGTTTTCCATTCTACAAGGATACCTTCGGAATTAGATTTGGCGGTAAAATATTGAAGGGTGACACCGGCATATACGATACCGGTTAATGCTACAGTAATAATAAATATAGAAAGTAAATATTTTTTCATAACCCCTTAATAAATAGTAGTAAGTAAATATAAACTCATTTTAATCGATTTTCAAGTATTTTACTAATAATCTATTTGAATTTAGTGCACTTGATATTAAAATGCAAATAAAATGTTAATGAAATGTAAATGAATTCATAATTGTACTTAATTTTATTATTTTGGTTCATTATGAGCAAGCAGGTCCCTAAATTCTTTATAGGTGTAGATTCCGGAGGGACTAAGTGTGAGATTTTATTAGCAGATAGCGATAAAAAAACTATTATCAAAAAAGCTTTTAAAGCCTTCCATTATTCCGTATTTGATGCCGAAGTTGTTGCCTCCAGAATTTCAGAATATATATTACAGCTCCTAAAGTCCAAAGAATTAGACCTTAAGGACTGTTTAGGAATTTGTATCGGGCTTGCAGGAGCCAGAGAAGCCAGAGATAGAGCTAAAATCCGCTCAAGTTTCGCAAAAAAACTGAAATTCAGGAAAATTGCGGTTGAAACGGACACAATGACAGGGATTTTCGGAGCTTTTGAAGGTGGCGAAGGTATTATACTTATCAGCGGTACAGGATCAGTTTTATATGCCATACATAATGGCTCGATGGCGAGGATTGGAGGCTGGGGTAGGATAATCGGAGATCCGGGCAGCGGTTACTGGATTGGGCAAAAAGGACTACAGTTGATAGTAGATGAATATGACCTTGAGGAAAGAGCTAAGTACACAATTCTCACCACAGAGGCAGACAATAAGTTTAACATTACAAAACTGAATATCCTGGACAAAGTTTTTCATCAGGATTTCGAAATTCAAAAACTGGCTCCGCTTGTCATAGAATGCGCTGAAAAGAAAGATAAGAAATGTCTCTCCATTATAGATGAAGCTGTCGAAAAACTTGCAAAGCACATTTATCTCTTTTTTGAACTCACCAAAAGAAAAAAGAAAATAGATCTTGCATTCATAGGCAGTATTATCGAGAATGACAATATCCTATCCCGAAGATTGAAAGCCCGGATAAAAAAAGATTTTAAAATCGTAAATGTAATCCCAAAGAAGAACTCACCTGTGTTTGGAGCTGTTCTTCTCGCGGAAAAATTTTTCGTGAAAAACCCTTCTACAAAATAAAACATTGAATAATACTGACCTCATTCTTATTTTAGACTTTGGATCGCAATATACACAGTTGATCGCCCGCCGTACAAGAGAGTTTAAGGTTTACTCCGAGATACATCCATATAATTTAGATATCCAAAAATACATTAAGGAAAACCCGGGTTTTAATCTCAAAGGGGTAATTCTTTCGGGGGGACCATCCAGCGTTCTCGATAAAAATTCACCCAGGATAAAAAAAGATGATATCGATTATTTGATTGGTGCTAAGATCCCGGTGCTTGGAGTATGTTACGGGCTTCAGCTTCTGGCATATTATTACGGCGGAAAGATCCATAAATCAAAACACCGAGAGTATGGTCATACAAAGATTAGTATTTCGTCCGCAGGTAAACTCTTCAAAGGAACGCCAAAGAAACTTGTAGTATGGATGAGCCACGGTGATTCGGTTGATTTCATGCCAAAAGAATTTAGGATCACTTCAAAGAGCGCTAACAAAATTATCAGCAGTTTCGAAAATGACAAGCTAAAGCTCTATGCCATCCAATTTCATTCAGAGGTAAACCATACTGAGCACGGCGAGGACATTCTGAAAAATTTTGTTTTTAGTGTCTGTCGTGTCACAAATCTTTTCAAGCCAAAATCATTTATTAAAGATACAGTATGTGAGATCAAAGATAAGGTGGGGAATGCAAAAGCCATTTGCGCCTTAAGCGGAGGCGTTGATTCATCTGTTGCAGCCGTTATGGTGGACAAGGCTATCGGTAAAAACCTGATTTGTCTTCACATAGACAATGGATTAATGCGTAAGGATGAAAGCAGAAAAATCATTGAGATGTTTAAAAAACATTTTCATTTGAATGTAAAACTTATCGATGCGTCTGAACTTTTTCTGAAAAAACTAAAAGGCGTTTTCGATCCTGAGAAAAAAAGGAAGATCATAGGTAATACTTTTATTGAAGTATTTGAGAATGAAGCTAAGAAGTATAAAAATGTGGAATATCTTGTCCAGGGAACATTATATCCTGATGTTATAGAATCTGTTTCTTTCAAAGGACCATCCGCTACAATTAAAACACACCATAATGTAGGCGGTTTACCCGAGAAAATGCATTTGAAACTAATAGAGCCATTCAGAGAACTTTTTAAAGACGAGGTAAGAATAATCGGCAAACAGCTAGGCATTCCAAAAAACTTTATCGGACGTCACCCCTTCCCGGGACCCGGCTTAGCTATCAGGGTACTCAGTGATGTCACCAAAGAGAAACTGGATGTTTTGCGCGAGGTAGATGAGATCTATATCTCTGAACTCAGAAAGAGTAAGCTGTATGATGAGATATGGCAGGCTTTTGCCGTACTCCTCCCAATCCAAACTGTCGGGGTGATGGGCGATGAAAGAAGCTACGAAAATGTAGTAGGACTCAGGGCTGTAACATCTAAGGATGGTATGACTGCAGATTTTTATCATTTCGATAAGGAATTTATGTCCAGGGTCTCCAATAAAATCATCAATAGTATCAAAGGTGTAAATCGTGTGGTGTATGATATCAGCTCCAAGCCCCCGGCAACCATTGAATGGGAATAATATTATACGGCTGAAAACCAGATTAATCTTCATCCAAATACTTTTTTTGTCTCATTTTTTCCACAGTTTTGTTTATATTATTTAATTACAAGACTTTAAACCGTCTACTTTTTTAGAATTCCCTATTGAATTTCCCAATCTTATACACTATATTAGTAAAGCATTTCTAGCTCTAATAAATAAATTTTTAATTAACCGCCAAAAATTTTCGGAGGTACAAAAATGGCAAAAAGCAAGAATCTGTTTCTTTCCTTACTGATGGCTGCTTTCATTTCCGGTGCTGCTTTCTTAACCGGTTGTGGTGGCGGAGTAAGTGAAGAACAAATGCAACAGCTCAATGACCTAAG
>JAEYVS010000025.1 GCA_023429265.1 Bacteroidota bacterium
GATTCTGTCAGCAAAAGATATTTTATTTCCAATACTTCCAGCGGTAAAGTTGTTCAGCGCAGCCAGACCGGAGTTGTAACTGATTTTGTTACTCCGGGAAGTGGTTTGAGAGGAATTACAGTGCACAATAATGTATTATACACAGTCAACGGAACCTCTGTGAAGGGATATGATCTTGCAACAGGTAACCCGACTACATTGAATATTAATATGGGAACATCCCTAAACGGAATTAAAGCAGATACCAATGGGTATCTTTATGTATCAAATTTTAACTCAGCAGGAACAATATACAAAATCAATACCTCTAATAACCAATTCTGGGCTTATGCCACTGTTCCCAGAACACCTAACGGGGTTTATGTCGATTACAAAAGAAACAGGCTCCTTGTCGTAGCATGGGGTGCTGGAGCTACTATTATGAGTGTCAGCTTGACCGATTCAACTAATGTTTCAACTCTTGTAACCACTCCTTATGGAAATCTTGATGGCATATCACTGGATAAGAATGACCATGTATACTGTTCGGCATACAACAGCAATGTAGTATTTAGATATGACATTAACTTTGCTTTTCCACCGACTGTTATTGTTAATTCCGTACAAGGCCTCTCAAGTCCTGCTGATATATATGTTAATCGTATTACAGATACATTAGCTGTACCTAATGCAGGTGCTAATACGGTTTTATTTTTCCCATTGACAGTCCCTACAGGTGTCCAAAACACTAGTTCTATCGCAGATGACTACAGGCTCAGCCAGAATTATCCGAACCCCTTCAATCCGGCGACCACGATTAGCTTCGATGTAAAAACTAAAGGAATGGTAACCTTAAAAGTATATGATATCCTCGGAAATGAAGTGGCAACACTGGTGAATGAAGAATTAAACTCAGGCAGCTATAACATAAACTTTGATGCCTCGGCATATACCAGCGGTGTTTACTTCTATGAATTACAATCGGGTTCATTCAGAGACGTAAAGAAAATGTTATTGGTAAAGTAAAAAAAATCCCTCCTTCCCAAGCCCCAGCTTGGGAAGGTTATACTCAAACATGGTAGAAATAAACATAACATACGAAGGCGACCTTCACTGCAAAGCTGTCCACGGTCCAAGTGGTGTAACCATCGAAACTGACGCTCCCGTGGATAATCAGGGCAAGGGTGAATCCTTCTCTCCCACTGACCTTCTTGCTACATCACTTGGAGTGTGTAATATGACCTTGATGGGAATTTACGCGCGCGGTCACGGCATCGACCTGACGGGAACAAAGATCCGCGTGGAGAAACATATGATCAAAGAACCTCCCCGGCGCGTTGAAAAGCTTGTTGTGGAAATCGATCTGCCCGCAGGTATTCCGACTGATAAACGCAAAGCACTAGAGAATGCAGCCCTCACCTGCCCTGTAGCTTTAAGCCTGAATCCGGAGATCACCGTGGATACGGAATTTAATTACACTGATTAAACAAAAAACGAGGAATTCTCCTCGTTTTAAATTATTAAATCTTTTCTCTGCGTGCTCTGCGGTTAAAGATCCATCAGGTTCGCTCTCGCTGCAGCCAGTCTCGCTATCGGTACCCGGAATGGCGAACAGCTCACATAGTCGAGTCCCAGCTTATGACAGAATTCCACCGAAGCGGGTTCACCACCGTGCTCACCGCAGATACCCATTTTCAGCTTTGGTTTTACTTTCCGTCCACGGTCAACCGCAACCTCCATCAGCACACCAACGCCTTCTACGTCTATGGTTTCGAATGGATCCTTCGCGAATATCTCCTGCTCCACGTAAAACGGAAGGAATATGCTCGAATCATCTCTTGATATTCCGTATGTCAGCTGAGTCAGGTCATTAGTTCCGAATGAAAAGAAATCGGCATCTTCCGCTATGCGTCCGGCTATGATTGCCGCGCGCGGTATTTCTATCATCGTACCCACTTTATAATCAAATTTTATATTCTTCTCTTCCATCACCTGTTTGGCAGTTCTGACCACAATCTCCTTCTGCTTGAGAAATTCCTTCTCATTCCCCACAAGTGGTATCATTATTTCAGGATGAACGTTGATGCCCTCCTTCTTTACCTTAGCCGCCGCCTCAAATACCGCGCGCGCCTGCATCTCGGTAATTTCCGGATATGTATTCGCCAGCCTGCATCCTCTGTGTCCCAGCATCGGGTTAAATTCCCTCAGCGCATTCACCTTATATTTGATCTCATCAATCGATGTACCTATAAGCTCGGCAAGGTTTGATATCTCTATGTCAGTGTGGGGGAGGAATTCATGCAGCGGAGGATCGAGCGTTCTGATCGTCACAGGCTTATCCTTCATTACTCTGAATATCTCCGTAAAATCCTTTCTCTGGTATGGCAATATCTTCTCAAGTGCCTTTCTTCTTCCTGTTTCGTCATAGGCGAGTATCATCTCCCTCACCGCGTCTATCCTGTCCCCGCCAAAGAACATATGTTCCGTCCGGCAAAGTCCTATTCCCTCAGCTCCGAATGCCACCGCGTTCTCGGATTGATCCGGCTGATCCGCGTTAGTCCTTACCTTCAGTCTCCTGTTCTTATCTACCCATCCCATGAACTTATCATACAGCTGATACAATTCCGATTTACCCGGCTTTAACGTCTTGTCGATCAACACCGCTAATACCTCGGAAGGCTTTGTTTCGAGCTTCCCGGCGATTACTTCACCTGTCGAACCGTCTATCGATATATAATCACCTTCTCTTATGATAGTATCTTTCCCCGTGGACTTTAGTGTCTTTAAAAGATAATCTATGTCCAGAGTCGAACATCCCGCTACACAGACTTTTCCCATCTGCCTTGCAACAAGCGCCGCGTGGGAAGTCATTCCGCCCTTAGAAGTGAGTATCCCTTCGGAAGCGTTCATTCCGCGGATATCTTCGGGCGATGTCTCTATCCTCACCAGTATCACCTGTTCACCTCTGGCTGCCGCAGTCACCGCGTCGTATGAATTAAAATACACGCGTCCTGTAGCCGCGCCCGGACCCGCATTGAGTCCCTTCGCCATCAGCCTGCCTTCTTTTATCGCGTTATCCTTCTGTCTTGCATCGAATATCGGTCTTAGCAGATGATTGAATTGCTTCGGCTCTACCCGTAATATCGCTTCCTTCTGATTGATCAGTTTCTCATCCGCCATTTCCACAGCCATCCTCAAAGCCGCGATACCTGTACGCTTACCAACTCTGCACTGAAGCATGTACAGCTTTCCGTCCTGAATCGTAAACTCAATGTCCATCATATCCCTGTAATGCTTCTCGAGGGATTTTCTGATTTTCTCAAGCTCTTTATACATCTTAGGAGAATCCTTCTCGAGCTTTGTAATCGAAAGCGGTGTCCTGGTGCCTGCAACTACGTCCTCACCCTGCGCGTTCATAAGGTACTCGCCATAAAATTTATTCTCGCCTGTAGCCGGGTCACGCGTAAATGCCACACCCGTCCCTGATGTTTCGCCCATATTTCCGAATACCATCGATTGCACGTTCACAGCTGTGCCCCATTCCTTTGGGATGTTATTGAGCTTCCTGTATACTATCGCCCTGTCATTCATCCACGATCTGAATACCGCTCCGATTGCTCCCCACAGCTGTTCCATCGGATCTGTCGGAAAACTGTGCCCCGTATTTTTCTTTATTGCTTTCTTAAATTCATCCACTAATTCCTTAAGGTCATCGACGCTGAATTCCGTATCGTTCTTTATTCCGTTCTGTCTCTTCTTTTCTTCGATTACTTCCTCAAAAGGATCCACCTGGTTCTTGTCGGTTGGTTTAAGGTCGAGAACTACGTCTCCGTACATCTGTACGAATCTCCTGTAGCAGTCAAAGGCAAACCACTCATTCCCGGACCTCTCCGCCAGCGCTTTGACCGTAATATCGTTAAGCCCGAGATTTAATACCGTGTCCATCATTCCCGGCATTGAAGCTCTTGCTCCCGATCTCACGCTAACAAGCAGTGGATTTTTCGGATCACCGAATTTCGCTCCCATCAGCTTTTCTATTTTTTTCAGGGAATCCTGTACCTGCTTCTTCAGCTCACGCGGATATCTTTTCTTATGGTCGTAGTAGTATGTGCAGACTTCCGTGGTAATTGTAAATCCCGCGGGTACCGGCAGCTTTAGATTCGTCATCTCAGCAAGGTTTGCGCCTTTTCCGCCAAGCAGCTCTTTCATTCCGGCTTTGCCTTCAGCCTTACCGTCGCCAAAGAAATAAACATATTTCTTTTCCTTCATATTTTATGGAATTTAAATTCGGTTTGAATATATCTATTTAATGAAGTTACGTGCTTACCCGTTTATCCACTTATTCCATATCATATCTTCCTCTTCAGTGGTCTTTTCTTTTCGTATCAGTTCAAATTTTGGAACCGGTTTCGATATCTTAAGTTTCAATTCCCGTACGGTTCCGTTTCTGCTGACAATTGCCTTCACGTCATCGCCTTCTTTCAATGTGCTTAATACTCCCTTAAAGTTGCCGCTGTTCAATCTTACTCCGTCGAGGGCTATCAGTTCATCTCCCGCGCTTAGTCCCGCGGCATAAGCAACACCACCGCTATGCACTTCTTCCAGCAAGATGTTTTCTGCGCCATTCTTTAATACTCCCCCTATCTTAATCTCGCCTTCCTTATGAGCATTCTTCATTTCTATACCCGCCTTAGCAAGGTATTCCTCCAGGGGCAGTTCATCCGTCCCCCTGATGTATTTTGCCCAGAAGCTGTCCAGGTTCTTTCCTGCGATACTCTCGCAAACTTCCTTTACTCTTTCGCTTGTGTATCCGTGCGCAGGATCCTTTTTGAAATCTTCATATAATATTTTCAGCGCGTCATCAAGACATTTCTCACCGTTAGTTGCCGATATCATCTCAATGTCAAGCATCATTGCGATAAGCGAGCCTTTTTTATAATATGAGATCTGGTCATTCCGGGTATTCTCGTGCTTTTCGTAGAATTTTATCCAGTTATCGAAGCTTGATTCCTCCAATGACTGGTGCATCCTTCCTTCGTATCCTAATATTTCATTGACCTCCTCAGCCACAAACTCCAGGTATCCTTTGTCATCCAATAACTCCGCTCTCCTTAAAAGCAGGTTATCGAAGAAGCTCGTCCATCCCTCCGTCACCCAGTGCATCTTAGTATAAACTTCCGCATCGTAATTAAACGGTCCAAGCTCTATCGGTCTGATTCTCTTCACATTCCACACGTGGAATAGCTCGTGTGATATAAGTCCCAGGAACCTCTTGTACATCTTCTCGTCATCGAATTTCCACGCCGGGAATATCGCCGCAAACGAATTCAAATGCTCCAGTCCGCCGCCGCCGCTTTCAACAAATGTAAGCAGGAACGTAAAATGCTCATACGGCAGTCCATCCATCATTCTGCTTTCCGCGTCAGCTATCTTCTTGAAGTCCGTTACGAATTTCTCTTTGTCATAATTTCCCTTCCCGTATATACTGATGTAATGCTTCTTACCGTCCGACTCGAATTCCAGCACCTCCTGGTTACCTATCTCAATAGGACAATCCACGAATACATCATAATTCTCTGCCTTGTATAAATTTCTTTCTATATATGTAAGTCCTGTCGATATCTTCTTCCAATTAGTATGCGGCTTTATCTCCAGCTCGCACTCCGCATCCATTTTTCCGCGCACGAACATAAATACGCTCGTCCCGTTAATAAATGCATGATCCGATGTTATCTGGCTTGTCCTCACCGTTACCTCATTGCAATAAACCCTGTACTTAAGCAAAACCTCCTCAGACTCCATAGTCGAAACACGCCAAGTATTCTTATTCACTTTTTCACAGCTCAGCCCCTTCCCTTTACCGTCCTCTGCTCTAACCTTATCCACGTGCCGTGAGTATTCCCTTACCTTATATGACCCGGGAGTCCACACCGGCATCCCGAATTCAACAAAGTTCTCACCGTCAGTCTTTACGCTTATCTCTACCTCGCAGTAGTGCGTCACCGGATTCGCAAATCCTATCGTGTATTTAACTTTTTTGCCCATAACTTATTTTTTACTAAATTACATATTAAAAATAAAGCAGACCCTTCCACTTCATTCTTAATTTCTAATTCTAAATTCTTAATTGATTAGATTTCCTGGTAATTCTCTTCCTCTTTCCTGAAAAGCTCCAGGACTTCCTGAGGAGTTTTAGCCTCTTCCAGCTTATCCCGGAACTTATCATTGTTCATCATTCTCGATATCCTGCTCAATAGCTTTATGTGAGTATTTAGCAGGCTGTCTTTCCCGACAAGCAGAAAAATGAACTTTACAGGCTCGGAATCGATCGAATCGAAGTCTATCGGATTTTTTACTATTCCGAACGAAGCCGTAACATCACTGATCTCGTCCGTTTTTCCGTGCGGAATAGCAAATCCCTTCCCGACCCCGGTAGATACCAGCTTCTCTCTCTCAAATACACACTCCTGCACTTTCTCTTTACTGAGGATCTTTCCTGCTTTTGAGGCAAGGTCTATCATTTGGTTGATTGCCTCGGTTTTATCCTTTGGCTCCATCCCCACCGAAATAACATCATCCTTTAAAATTTCGCTGATCTTCATCTTTAAGTTTTCGCTTTTAAATAAAAAAATTAATTAGTATTAATGTAATTTAAAATCTTGTCCTTGTACTCCTGCATCAGCTCATCCGTACGTTCCTCCGAATCCGTTTCTACATTGAGATGAACCAGTGCTCTGTGCTTATCAGGCGTAAATAAAATAGTCTCCCTGCCATTAAGGAATAACTTAACCCCGTCTATCAGCTCCTGTTCATACATCACGTGGTCTTCCATGAACTGCCTCATTATTGTACCCTTCAGGTCCTTGGGACATTCAAAATTTTCCTTCTGCATATTCAGCCTTACAAGCTGTTTGTCGAGTTCGTCAATATTAGTACCGCTCCTTGCTATCAGTTCAAGTATTTTCGCAACAGAAAACATTCCGTCAGTAGCATATATAAACTCAGGAAATAAGAATCCGCCCCTCGTTCCTCCCACAAAGCTCACCTCCGGATCTTCGCACGCCATCATCATTGCGTAGTGCGTATCCTTTACCCGCATAACTTCTACTCCGTACTCAGCTGCTATTATGTCTACTTCCCTGGTCGCCTGTACAGGTATTGCAATTTTCTTCACACCCGGAGTTACCATTAGGAACATCTTCAGGACCAGTACCAGAAATCTGTCTCCACCAAGTATGGTGCCCTCGCTTGTTGAAAGCCACACCTTCTCCCCGCCCGCGTCTATCGTAAACCCAAGGTCGTAATCCAGCGACTTTACCACAAATGAGAAATGATTAAACGATGCCTTAAACTCATCTATGGATCTCGTTATTTTATCCCGGTCCAGGTGAGCGTTTAGCGAAACTATGTTGCAGTCAAATTCACCAAGTATCGATGGAAAGATCGTCGACGCTA
>JAEYVS010000033.1 GCA_023429265.1 Bacteroidota bacterium
ACAACTATTAACTTCTCAATTCCTAAAGATGGGTTTGTTTCTTTAAAGATATATGATATTTCAGGAAGAGAAATAGCGACCTTATTAAATGAAGAAATTAATGTTGGAATGTATAGTGTAGTGTTTAATGCTTCGAAGTTATCATCCGGAGTTTACTTCTACACTATCAATGCGGGTTCTTTTATCGAGACAAAACAGATGATACTGGTAAAATAGGTATGAGTTATAATACAAGCCCCCTCAGAAAGAGGGGGCTTGTAAAATCTTTACTGTTTGTTATATACAATACTCAACTTTTCATTCATATCACCGGTCGGAAGTTTAACGGTAAAATCCACATCGTGAGTCATTTTATTCCCATCGATTGTCATCACTCTTGTTTCATTTACGAAGTCATTTGACCCTGTGATGGTCATAGTATTTCCATTTGCAGAGCCCGTATAGGTCATAGTACCATAGTATCCCCACGTATCAAATGCCCATCCTTTTACATTCCCTTCACCATCAATTGTAGTAAATATTGTTGCGGTGTAGTTATTACCACCTCCATCTATTGCATCTACTTCTACTACCATAAACTGTCCGTTATGTTTCATCGAAATAACATTTTGATCATTGGATATTTCCATGCCCATCATCTTGTAGGGTTCAGCTTTCCAGGTACCTATAGCTGCTGAGAAAAAGCTGTTTTGTACCGGAGGAGGCGGCTGCATATCCTGAGAAAATGCTGCTGAATAAAATAATGATACAAACAGAACTGCTAAAAAAAGTCTTAGAGCTTTCATTTGTAGTTATATTATAATTTATAAAGAATATTTTCAGGATTGGGAGATGTAAATATATACAATAAGAGTATGTCTTTCAATAATGATTGAAGCATACTACATAAAGGAATATTTTTTAGCGGTTTGGATTCATCTTTGGCGCAGTATCCTCCTTCTCTATTCCGCTTCTTTTCTCTTCAGGCATTTCATTTATCTCACTGATATATTTTTGAGCGCGGTCATAGTTTTCATCACCTGGTGTTACCTGTCCCAGATATTCCAGAGCCTGGTTGTATGCTTGCTGCTCATAATAAAACTCTCCCTTTTCAAAATTACTCATTCCTTCAGTACCATCATTTCCGGATTCGGTGTTAACCGGACTTCTGGTCTCTCTCAAAGGGGTCCTTCTCTGGTCAGGATTTGTAGAATTCTGCTGTTGCTGCTGCTTATAGTATTCATCTACCGGGTTATAACTATCCTCTGGTGCAGATAGCAGCAAAAACACACCCACCGATGTTCCCACCAGAAGAAAAACTGCGACTGCAACCAATATCATTCCCCTTTTAGCGGAATTGTCATCATCCCCACTGAACCATCCTTTTCTCTGCACCGGTTGAACAACTGATTTATAGTACTCAGGATCGGTTTCCTTATAATGAGCAGCCAGGTCGTCAAAATATTGACGGCTGGTTTCATAATACTTCTCGAGCTGCTCGCGCGTTGGTTTTCCCGATGTATTCATAATTATAAATTTATTTAAATATTTTTCGTAATGACATACTAAATCCCGAAATGATGAACACAATTATGACACCCGCCAAAGTAAACCAGGTGAAATTAACTGCCGGTATCAAATCAAATTTTGGAAGTACAAAAAGAAGAATCAATACCAAAATCGCAATTGAATAAGAGACTACGGCATCAGTTAGGCTTGCATTTTTCCAGGCCATTCCAAGTAAAAATACACCCAGAAGCCCTCCATAAATAACCGATTGGATGCTGAGGGCATAAGCAACTGCAGGATTTGTTTCATCAAGGAATAACATAGCCGTACCGATGACAATAAACGCCCAAAATAAAGTAGCAAGACGTGAATATCTAAGCTCTTTTTCCTGAGTGATGCCTTTTTCTTTGAATTTAAAAAGATCAAGAATAGTCGTAGACGCAAGAGAATTAAATGTAGATGAAAGCGTTGACATCGAAGCCGCGAGAAGCCCTGCTATGACAAGCCCGGCCAGACCTACAGGAAGATTTTCAATAATGAACTTAGCGAATATCTCATCGGGTTTTGTAAGTAAATGTCCATCGACCATCAAAGTCGTATAATCCACACCTTTGAAGAAGGCAAACAGCATCACACCTATTATGAGAAACAGTGCAAACTGGAACAACACGAGAATACCGCTTCCTATCAATGCTTTTTGCGAAGCTGTTTTGTCCTTACACACTAATAGCCTCTGAACTATGATCTGGTCCGTACCGTGGGATGCCATCGCGAGAAATGCCCCACCTATTAACCCTCCTATCGCATTGTAATTTCCGGTAAAAAATTCTCCAAAGGATCCCGCGAAAGCAAAATTGAATATCTGGAGTTTATTAGCATCCGCAGCAAATGCAGTTACATCCGCAAATCCATTCGGGAGGAGATTATAAATCACAATTATGCTCGCAATCGCGCCAATGAAATAAATAAACATCTGTACCACATCCGTCCATATGACGGCTTTTATGCCGCCAATGTAAGAATATATAACTGTGATTACGCCAACGATAAGAATTGTCTCAAAATATCCAAATCCCGTGAGAAGCTTAATGGGTATCGCGGTAGTAAACAATCTTACACCATCTGCAAATATCCTTAACAATATAAAAGTGATGGATGAGTATTTGCGCATTGGATTACCAAACCTGTTTCCGAGGAATTGATAAGCTGTCTCGAGATTACCAGCGTAATATTTGGGAATGAAGATTATGGCAACTATTATGCGGCCGATCAAAAAACCGCAGGCAAGCTGGAGAAAGCCCAGATTCGTAAGATAAGCAACACCCGGGATACTAAGAAATGTAAGAGTGCTGGTCTCCGTTGCGACAATTGAAAAGCAGGCTGCCCACCAGGGAATATTTCTTTCACCGAGAAAGTAATCACTGACGGACTTCTGCTTGCCCGAGATGAATATCCCGAATAAAGCCACCCCTATGAGATAGACTACAACAATAATGTAATCTATTGTTGAAAAATTCATAGATAGAAAATTAAATTATACAGGAATTTCACCCATTTGTTTATAGATACCATACATATCCAGACAATCTATTGCTTCAGTAATAAATCCATCGTTAATCTTCAGTATTGCAGTAGACTTAAAGGAAACAACTTTCCCGGTCGGCTGAACTCCGCCAAACTCTCCTTTATGTGTTCCGCTCCAGGATTGACGGGCAGTAATATATTCACCATCCTCCAGTATCAGGTCTATACTATGATACATATCAGGGAATGCATTTATGAAATATTGAACAACCTTCATTTGACCATTCCGCCCTTTTTTATCTCCATTGTGAATAAAATCTTCAGACAGAAGTTCACAGCTTTTTACAGCATTCTTTTCGTTGAAAGCCAGATCATAGAATTGGACTACTATCTTTTTATTATCCATTAAGCGTATCATTGAGCTTAAACTGATCCTTAAGAAAATACCCCTTATCACCAAGTTCTACTTTGCCTGCCTCGTGATATGGATCATGCTCAAATGCTATCATCCAATCATTCGATTCAATATCGTGAAGAAATTTCTTTTTCTCGTCCAATGTCGTTAAGGGAAAGAGGTCATATCCCATTATGTAAGGTACAGGGATATGTCCTGCTGTCGGGATCAGGTCTGCAAGATAAATTATTGCATTATCACCATCAGAAAATTTAACCAGTTGCATATTAGGAGTATGACCGCTTACGGGTAAAAGAGTAATGACATCGTCAAATTTATGCACACCCTCAATAAAGTTTAAAACCTTCTTTTCTTCAAGTATCTTATAATTTTCCGGAAAAAAACTGGCTTTATCTCTTTCTGTAGGATTTAATGCCCATTCGTAATGTTTCTTCTGAACGTGATAAGTTGCATTTGGAAATGCAGGAAGTAATTCCCCCGATTCATTAATTATAGTGTTTCCACCGGCATGATCAAAATGCAGATGCGTTAAAATTACATCCGTAATGTCTTCACGGGATAATCCTAGCTCGCCTAGTGAATTTTCGAGGGTATACTTAGAATAATCTACATCGTATATCTTATTGAGTTTATCAGATAGCTTATATCCTATACCGGTGTCGATAAGGACCTTTTTATCACCTTTATCAAGCAGCAATGCGCGGGTACACATATCTATTCTATTGAGCTCATCGGAAGGATTGGTCTTTGTCCATAAACCTTTCGGCACTACTCCAAACATTGCGCCGCCGTCCAGTTTAAAAAGACCGGTCAGAACCGAATGAAGCTTATAATCCCCTATCTTCATTAAAAATCAAATTTTATTTAAAATCTAATAATAAACATTACAGATAATAGTTTGTATGTTAAAATTTTTGAAAAAAGTATCTGTGAATATGTTTTAAACTTGTTTCTACAATTTGTATTTTTGCATATTAACTAAATCAACGGGAAATGAAACTAAACGCTGGCGGTAAAATCGGGCTTGTCATAGGATTACTTGGTGGTATTATAGGTGGTGGTATTGGGTTGGCTTCAGCTTTTTTAGAAGGAGGGTTGATTCCTGGAATATTGATATCTCTAGTTCTGATATTTGTATTCACTCTGATATGGAGGCTTATCATAGGACCAATGATAACTACAAGCTACATTATGAAGAATGGTGTGAATGCAGAGGCTACGATACTTGAAACCTGGGATACGGGAGTAACTGTTAATAACAGTCCCCAGGTAGGAATGCTGGTAGAAGTAAGACAGCCCGGACGTCCTCCATACCAGACTAAAACAAAACAGGTTGTTTCGAGACTCCAGGTGCAGTATTATCAACCCGGGATGATACTGGGAATTAAAGTGCACCCGACCAAGCCGCATAAGGTAGCAATAACTTCAATTGGTGGAGGTGATGCAAATTATACAGGCCATTCCGCTATGAGCACTGAAGAAGCCAACCGGATTGTAACCGAGATAGATGACTTTAATAAACAGTATGATGCATATGGACAAAAGGCAGATGCCATAGTCACTTCTTATAGTGAAATAGGTATCAACGTTAATGGTGATAATCCCGCAGTTTCCCTGGGACTAAAAGTAATACCTGATGACGGAAGCTCCTTTGACGCTACTACAAGAGGGATTATAAAAAGAGAGTCCGTTCACAAATATCAGGCAGGACGAGAAATTATCGTAAAATTTGATCCCCACGACCCGTCAAAAGTTGTAATTGTAAGTTCTAAGTAAGTATTTTACGGGGGATTTTTAGTGCGTTTAAAGTGAATTACCGGAGGATTAATTTATAAAAATAAACTTTAAAGGCTTATGAAATTTCTTTGGATCTCCCTTTTGACATTCATTTTCACGTCAAATTCTTTTTCACAGACAGCCTCGCAATATTTTCCACCTAACCCGGGATACATCTGGTACTACGAAAGTACCTTACTGGATTCGAATAATAATCCAATGACCGGTACTACTACTTACAGGGTTGACTCATTTAGCGTAGTGCAGAATTATTCAGGGTTAAATGCTAATTTTGTACCGAGCAAAAGAAATCTTACTAGTGTTACGCAGCCGGGACCATATACTGACACAAGCTTCTTCAATTTCCAGGGCTCAAATGGATGGCAATACACGGATCTCACCAGAGGACTTGATACCATAGCTTTTCTCGATACGTCAGGATTAATAAATCTCATTTCATCGTTTAACGGGTGGTATAACACATATAGATTTGCAAGTCCTGCCGGACAGGAATATACCATTTTCACAAAAGACACAACAATTACCTTCCAGTCCCAGAGCTTCCCTCTCAGGATCACATATACAGGTAAAAGATTAAATGATGAAAATGTACAGACCGTCCAGGGAAATCTACCTTCTAAAAAGTTTCTTTTGACTGCATCGTTGTATTATTTATTGTCATTTCCGCCTCTGCCGCCAATACCAATTGAAGTTCTCAGCCGGAAAGATACAGTGTGGGTTTCTGAAGGTAAATGGATGATAAAGGAAGTCATTGCATCCACAAATGTAGATTTTTCTAACTTTGGCTTTCCTGTAGAATTTAACGTACCCGGAGAAAGGATCACATTGACCAACGGACCCGTAGGGATAGTAAACCATAATGCTGAGATTCCTGAAAATTACTCTCTCGAACAAAATTATCCAAATCCATTTAATCCATCAACCATAATCAAATACAGCATCCCCAAAAGCGGGTTTGTTTCATTGAAGCTATTTGATGTTTCCGGTAGAGAAATTCTTTCTTTAATCGAACAGGATCAAAATGCCGGGACTTACGAATACCATTTTAATGCAGGTAATCTGACAAGCGGAGTATATTTTTATACAATTCAAACAGGAGATTTTATTCAAACAAATAAAATGACTCTGATAAAATAATGAAATCATTAACAACAGTTATTCTTCTGGTTCTTTTAACAGGAACAGCATTTTCTCAATCAGGATGGTTCTATTTGAATCCCCTCCCGCAGAATAATTCGCTCGAATCGGTTTATTTTATAAATGGCACAACGGGTGTTGCCGTAGGTGATTATGGCACAATAATCAGGACAACCGATGGTGGACAAAACTGGCAAAGCCGGAATGATACTACAATAATTGCTGACCTTAAACACGTTTATTTTTTGAATGACAATACGGGATTTTTGTGCGGATTTGCTGAACTAATAGCTAAGACTACCGATGGAGGAAATAATTGGAACATTGTAAATCTGGCGACTGCGGAGAGAGGCTCATCGATACTATTCGGAATCTCAATGGCTGATAATAATAACGGCATAGCTGTCGGTGACGGCGGAGCAATGCTCAGAACAACGAATGGAGGAAATAACTGGAGCACTGTCACAGGCATTCCTGATGAATTTTACATAACCGTTGATTTTCCCAATTCATTGACCGGGTATGTTTCAGGATCTGAAGGAATAGTACTAAAGACAACAAATGCCGGACTTTCGTGGGACTCTTTATCCATTGGATCAAATGCAACATTCCCCGGACTGGATTTCCTTGACGCTAATACGGGATATGCAGTCGGTTCCAATGGCTCAATATACAAAACAACCAATGGTGGGATAAACTGGGCAGCACAAACATCTGGAACAACAAGTTTTCTTGTTAATGTTTCAATGATTGATGCCCAGAATGGTAGTGCAGTCGGCGACGCAGGAACAATTTTGACCACTACAAATGGTGGCAATAATTGGATAACTGTACCTGGTGGTACATCGTTTGGATTAAGTTCTATTCATTACAACGGGAGTACCGGCTACATAGCCGCCCTCGAAGGTGTAATGCTAAAGACTACAAATTCCGGATTGAACTGGAGTACAATTACTCAGAGCATTACATATAATGATATACTTGGAGTAGAATTTCTTGATGTTAATACAGGTTTTTTCTGCGGAGAAGGCGGTGTTGTATTTATGACAGCGAACGGAGGAACTTCATTCATCTCACAGGTCAGCCAGACTACTAAAAATCTTAACTCCCTATCCTTCGCAGATCCAAATACCTGCATTATAGTGGGTGATTCAGGTACAACTTTAAGAACCGTTAATGCGGGAGTAAACTGGAACATCACAAGTATTCCCACAACAGATACTCTCTACGATGTTAGCTATCCTGATATAAGTATTGCTTATGCAGTTGGCGGAAATGGAAAGATTTATAAGACAACAAACGGAGGAATTAACTGGAATCAGCAAAC
>JAEYVS010000048.1 GCA_023429265.1 Bacteroidota bacterium
ACCTTTGGAAAGATAGTCATATGAGCACCGCTGAGGATACTAATACCAATTGCGTCTGCATCTTCCTGAAGGGCTGCCTCTACTATGGTTTCAGGAGTTTGCCTCAGACCTGTGTAAATTACCTCCATCCCGGCATCTCTGAAAGCTGCCGCAATGACCTTAGCTCCCCTATCATGCCCGTCAAGACCTACCTTGCCAATAACAATACGAATTTTTTGCCCCTCCGGGGTATTTTTTTCTTCTGACATTATTATCCTAAAATATTACGAATAGCTAAGTTATTATTATATTCAATTTTCTTCAAGTGATTAAATATTCCTTATTTATGTATATTTAAGCCTCATTTGGCACCTGGATTTCCTCCAGATCTTTATGAGATACTTTTTGGTATATTATCACCGCAAAAATACCCACAATTACGGCAAACCAGAGAGTAGCAATTCGTATAATTATCGTAGATGCCACTGAAATATTCTTTGGGATACTTAAATATTGCAATAAACCTGTCAAAAACGCCTCTGTAACACCCAAACCTCCGGGTAGCATGGCCAATGCTCCAATCAATGTGGAAAATCCATATATAAAGGTAGCCGTAAGTAAACTCACTTCAATATTAGTAGTCGAAGAGAATACATTTAGGACTATGTAAAATCCAATGCATTCAAAAAACCAGGAGATCACACTAACGAGCGTAGCTATCACCAGGGGCTTGAATCTGACCAATGCATAAATACTTTCATAAGCAGTATGGAATTTCTCTGCGTGTTTTGCCAAAAATTTAATCTTTTCCAATAAAGATATAAAGTATAAGCAAGCTTTCTTCCAGCTTAACAAGAGAGTTAGCCCTATAAATGATATTCCAATAATTATTATTGATGTCCGTCCATAATCAAACACAAATGCTCCTACTATGCATAATATTATAATCGATATAAAATCTGTGAGCCTTTCCGCGAGAACTATCGGAGCAGACTTTGCGACAGGTGTACCATTTTCTTCTTTAAGAAGGTAGGATTTGAGTACCTCACCCATCTTACCGGGGGTTACGCTCATTACAAATGCAGATAGAAATATAAGAAAACTTCGTTTTGTACTTAACTCAATACTTAAAAGTTTACGGTAATATTCCCATTTTAAGAAACGGAATATGTAATTCAAAAAAGATAAAGCAAGAATCAATGGGAAGAAAAGCCAGTTGAATTCGCTGAAAGCTTCAAGAAGTTTATCGAAGTCGGCGTAAACACTAAAGGCGAGAAATATCACTGCACCTGCTACGGCTGAAAAAAGTATTTTCTTTTTGTATTTTGAAAACAAACTTTTATGTCTGTTTGATTAATGCAACCGTAGTAAATGATCTATAGTATCTTAATTAGATTTAAATATAATTTTTGAAGCGGAAGCCCGACTACATTATAGTAATCTCCGTTTATTTTATCTATGAATAAATACCCAAATTCATCCTGAATTCCATATGCTCCGGCTTTATCCAACGGTTTATAGTGCTTTACGTAATACTCTATTTCTTCGTTATTTAACTTCCGGAAGTGTACGGCAGTTTTAACATAATCAAATACCTCTTTTCCGGAATTGGTATCAATGATATTGAATCCGGTATACACATAGTGCTTTATCCCGCTAAGCTTTTTCAGGGATTTAACTGCCTGTTGGTGGTCCTTGGGTTTGCCAACTATTTCCTTATCTACAACAACTATAGTATCCGCCCCAATTACCACTCTATTCTCAAAATCAAAAGCAACCTTCCTGGATTTATTTAATGCATTATACTTGATCACATCCAGAGGTTTATCATTCTTTCCGTCTTTCTCATCAATATTGCTGTCTATGGAGACAAAATTCAATCCTAACTGATTGAGAAGTTCAACCCTGCGCTCTGACTTTGAAGCGAGAACATACTCACGTTTAAATATTTTATCGATACCTTTTGACATTATTTCTTCAGCAGCTCTTTAATTTTTGAAATTACATCCGCCTTGTCAATCAACATTCTCTCACCGGATCTTCTCAGTTTTATTTCTATCTTCCCGTCTTTAAGATTTTTTTCACCGACTATAATGTGAACAGGAAGTCCTACCAGGTCCGCGTCTGCGAATTTAAATCCCGGCCTTACATCCATTCTATCATCGAATAAAACCTCGAGCCCATTATTCTGTAGCTCTTTGTAAAGTTCTTCACAGGTATTCACAACATCCTCTTTATTGGTATTCACGCAGATAAGAGACACATCGAACGGAGCAAGTTCGCCTTCCCATATAATACCATTATCATCATAGTTCTGCTCTATATACGAAGCGGCAATCCTTTCCACACCAATGCCATAACTCCCCATAATGATAACATTCTCTTTGCCGGTTTCATCAAGGTATTTTGCTCCCATCGCCTCGGCATACTTGGTTCCAAGCTTGAATATATGACCTACTTCAATCGCCTTTACCAGCCTGAGATTCCCTTTCCCATCCACAGCTCCTTCACCCTCTTTGACAAGGCGTATATCCTTATATTCGATTCCCTGAACATCTCTTTTCAGGTCAATGTTCTTTATATGATAATCATTCTCATTCGCGCCGCTTATGAGTTCATCTGCATTCTCAAGTCTCAGGTCAGCGACTATTC
>JAEYVS010000055.1 GCA_023429265.1 Bacteroidota bacterium
ACCGGAGTCTTCCCCCCTTTGTACAAAGGGGTGATAACATATTTCAACTTTCGTTGTGCCGTTCCCAGGCTGGGTTTGGGAATGAGGGAGTAAAAGACCTAGCCACGAATTAGCACAAATTTACTCGGATTTTCTTCATAACTGTTTCGGAAGAACAAATTATCACAGATTAGATCTAATTTATCGATTTTAACCGGAGTAACACACCCCGTGACCAACTTCGTTGGTGCCACCCCTCTATAGAGGGGAATTTTCGTTTTGCGGTTCCGGGCTTTGCTGGAGAACGCTGGTAGTTATTAACCTCTAAAGCATAACAAATTCTAAACCCCCCTGCCTCCGGTGAACCGGAGTCTTCCCCCCTTTGTACAAAGGGGGGATAACATATTTCAACTTTCGTTGCGCCGTTCCCAGGCGGAGGCTTGGGGACGCGGGAGTAATAATTAAGGTTGATGCATTTACCCAAAGTATTATTTTGTACCGGTCTTAGAGACTTCCTCTACATCGGCCGGGTCATCTTTAACACTAACCCACTTAATTCTATCTTTGCTTAATTCAATCGGTTTTTCGGTTTTCTTCCGGAGCTTTATATTGAGCATTTCGACTATGAGTGAGAATGCCATAGCGAAGTAAACATATCCTTTTGGAACCTCTACGTGGAAGCCTTCAACAAATAATAACAGACCGATCATTAATAAGAATGACAGGGCAAGCATCTTTATCGTAGGGTACTTATGAATGAAGTCGCTGACCCGTTTGGCAAAGATAATCATAACCACCAGCGATATCAGGATAGCAACGATCATAATCGAGATATGCGGCACAAGTCCTACAGCCGTTATGATGGAATCGAATGAAAATACCAGGTCAAGCAGAATGATCTGAACGATAGCCGAAGAGAACGTATGGAGCTTAGCCTTTCCGCCGGATGCTTCTATTTCATCGGTAGAAAGTTTGGAGTGAATTTCCAGGGTACTTTTGGTGAGAAGGAATAGACCTCCTCCAATAAGTATCAAGTCCCGACCACTGAATCCGTGTCCAAATATAGAGAATAGCGGGTGAACAAGATTCGCTATCCATACAATTGCGAAGAGCAGCCCAATCCTGAATATCACCGCAAGCGCAAGCCCTGTTACACGGGCTTTGTCCTGTACTTCTTTTTTGAGCTTGCCGGTTATTATCGATATAAAGATAATATTGTCTATCCCGAGAACTATCTCCATAAATGTCAGTGTCGCAAGACTGAGATACGTTTCGGGTTGAGAGAAGAGTTGAATCAGGTCCATGGTTTGGTCGTATTATAGAATTTTCCACAAAATTACTAAAATTAAACTTCTTTCTCTATTCAGAAATCCAAAAAGTTGTTGGTGATAACACCAACAACGGCGGAGTAATTGCCAATAAAAAACCCGGTATTTAGTTACCGGGTTTTAATTATAAATTATTGCATTAATTTTATGCAGCTTCTTCTTTTTCTTTTCTGTGCTGATCTATTATTTTTGTTTCAATTTCTTTTGGGACTTCTTCATAGCTGGCAAATTTCCTTCTGTATGTTCCCCTGCCCTGTGTAAGCGACCGGAGTGTCGATGAATACCCATTCATTTCGGAGAGCGGTATCTGGGCTTTGAGCTTCTGCAAATGTCCTTCAGCCTCCATTCCAAGGATGCGCCCGCGGCGAGAAGATACATCACCTGAAACGGCTCCCATAAATTCCTCCGGAAATACCACCTCGACATCATAGATGGGCTCGAGAATAACCGGAGTAGCTTCCATAAAACCCTTTCTGAATGCCATCGAGCCTGCTATTTTGAAGGAGTTTTCATCCGAGTCCACATTATGGAATGATCCGTCGAACAGAGTAACCTTTATGTCGATTACGGGACAGTCCAGTACTACACCATTATGCATTACTTCCTGGACTCCTTTTTCAACTGCCGGAATAAACCTGCCGGGGATGACTCCACCCACTATTTTATTTTCGAATTCAAAACCCTCGCCTCTCTGACGGGGCTCGACTTTAATATGTACGTGACCGAACTGACCGCGCCCTCCGGATTGTTTTTTATGTTTGTACTCAACGTCATTTACTGCCATACGAATGGTTTCCCTATAGGGGATTTTAGGATCTTTAATGTCCACATCGAGCTTGTATTTGTCCTTCATCCTTTTGATGATGGTCTCCAGGTGTGAATCTCCCTGTCCGCTGATTACGGTTTCACGGGTTTCGGGAATATACGAAGAGATGAAGGTGGGGTCTTCTTCGTGGAATGAATGCAGTGCCGCTGAGATCTTGTCTTCATCACCTTTATTACGGGGATGAATCGCAAGTGTGATGTTCGGGTCGGGAAATGCTATTTCAGGGAGTACAACCGGGTTTCCCTTTGAGCTTAATGTATTATTTGTATGCGAGTCTTTTAACTTAACTACTGCTCCAATGTCGCCGCAAATAACCTCATCCATTTCCTTCCTGTTCTTACCGTTCATCGCAAAAAGCTGTGACAGCCTCTCGCCTTTTCCGGTCGCATCATTTATCATATCCATTCCATGAGATACTTTTCCGGAATAAACACGGAAAAATGACAGCTCGCCGATGTTCTTTTCGGAAACGGTTTTAAAAATGAACATTACGGGTTCACCATTCGGGTCAGGTTTCACCTCCTTAAGTTCATCGCTGCCGGGTTTGTGTCCTTTTTCGGGATGTTTGTCGAGTGGAGATTCCGTGTATTCGGCAATAAAATCGAGCAATGGCTTTACGCCAATATTCTTATCGGCTGCGGCGCAGAAAACGGGGAATATCTTCCTCTCCTGCATACCGAGCCTGAGCCCGCGCTCCACATCTTCCGGAGCCAGGTTTTCGTCATTTTCGAAGAACTTTTCCATCAGCTCTTCATCTTCTTCGGCGATGCTCTCTATGAAAGCTTTGTGATATTGATCTGCTTTGTCCTTTAATTCGGCGGGTATATCGGATTCAGTTACATTCCCTGAACCGTCAGTAGCGAACTTAAGTAGCTTCATTTTTGCAACGTCCACGACTGAGTCAAATGCCGCACCGGGATTAACCGGGAACTGCATTACTGCAACGCGTGAGCCGAAACTTTCTTTGAGGTCGGATACACATTTTTCAAAGCTGACATTGTCGTGGTCGAGCTTATTCACGACAAAGATGATGTTATTCCTGTAGTGCTTAGTATTGTGGAAGGTGATCTCAGTACCTACTTCCCTGCCTTTGGCGGCATCCAGCATAAGGATGGAAGTGTCGGATACTCTTAAGGCAGATACGACTTCTCCAATGTAATCCATAAATCCCGGTGTATCGATAAGATTAATCTTAATCTTATCACCACCGTTCCTTTTCCAGAAGGCATTCATCACAGATGAATTGATGGACATCTGCTTTTCAATTTCGTCTTCGTGGTAATCACTTGTTGTGTTACCTTCGGACACGCTTCCCATTCTATTGGTTACTCCGGAACTGAAAAGAACTGCCTCGCAAAAGGAAGTCTTCCCGGTACCGGCATGGCCAATGACAGATACATTTCTAATTTGTTCGGATTTGTAATCAGGCATAAATTGATTCTCCTTAAATAAAATTTATTATGATATTTTACTTTCTTTGTATTTCTTGTCAACAGTAAGTGGTATCGGCTGGTCTTTATCGTGTATCTGGAGCTGTAGTATATCAAACGGAATATCGATGCCGGCTTCGTCAAACTTTTCCTTGGTCATTCTGATCACATCGCTTTTAACATCGAATTGAGACCTATCGAGCACGTTATTATTGACCCAGAATCTGACTATGATATTTATTGAACTTGAACCGAAATTATCGAGAAGAACATCCGGAGGAGGATCTTTGAGAACTTCCTCATTCGAAGCAAGCAGATCGTGCAACACCTGAACAGCCTTCCCCAGGTCTGAAGAATATTCTACCCCAACGACAAACTCGTGCCGCCTGGTAGGGGCGCGGTTGTAATTTATCATTGGATTTTTAATTAACAGAGAGTTCGGGATAAAGACATCATTCCCGTCAAAGGTTTTTATCAAAGTGGACCGCATATCTACTTCTGTAACGGTTCCCATAAACTCCTGCGATACAATTACATCCCCAATATCGAAAGGGCGGTTGAATGCGAGTATCATACCGGCGAGAAAATTCTCTCCAATGTCCTTAAATGCAAATCCCACAATCAATGCAGACGCTCCGAGCCCTGCAATGAGTCCGCTTGCAACACCGCTGAATCCAAGAACACTTAATGCAAGGAAAAATCCAATTATCATAATTGTCCAGCGAAAGATCTTTCCGAGGAAAGCCGGAAGAAGCTGATCGCTCATCCTTTTTAGAAGGTTATTTTTTAATGTACGCCCAGCTATACCCGCTAAAATGATAAATACTATTACAATTACTAATGCTATCAGTATCTGGGGAAGCAGAACTAAAAATCTGTCCCAGTACGAACCTAATAACGTTCCATAATCATCATTCGCTTTATCGTCTTGAAAAAATGCAAATACGGACATAAACTTAAGGATAATTGGCATAAATACGAACTTTTGTGAGATTATTGCAGTTTAGAGCACTAAAGAAAGAAAATAGTATATTACACTAAAAATATAAAGTTCTTTCTATATAAAATTAATATTTTTATATTAAGTACTGAAATTATATAATCAAAGCCATAAAAACATAGAATGAGTAAATATTTTCCAATAACGACCTACGGAATGGACATTCTCCGTCAGGAAACCAAGCAAATACAGGAAGTTGACCTCGACCTGGTAAAGGTAATTCATAAGATGTTCGAAACGATGCATAACGCTGACGGTATCGGGCTGGCTGCGCCGCAGGTGAATATTCCAGTAGCTTTGACGGTAATAGACATTTCCGGGGATGATGACTATAAAAATATTAAACCGCTTACCCTAATAAATCCAGAGATAGTGGAAACTCACGGTAAGATAGAACGCGAGGAAGGATGCCTGAGCATGCCCGGACTAAGGGCAATTGTCACAAGACCGGAGAAGATTTTCTTTAAATATTACGACATCGATATGAAGGAGCAGGAAATGGAAGCGGATAAGTTACTTTCGAGAGTGGTGCAGCACGAGATAGATCACCTCCACGGAAAGCTATTCATTGATTACCTTGACGAAGAGCAGATGAAGGAGCTAAAAGCAGAGCTTCGCGACATAAAGAATAAGAACATAGAAACATTTTATCCTCTTTACATTCACTCCGAACTGGAATACTAACATACATATATTCTGATGAAAATTATATTTATGGGGACACCGGAGTTTGCTGTCCCCTCTCTCGATATTTTATTAAAGAACGGATACGACATACCGGCAGTCGTCACCGTGCCCGACCGTAAGAAGGGACGCGGACTGCAGGAGTCATATTCGGATGTGAAGAGCTATGCTCTGGAAAAAGGTTTGAGAGTACTTCAGCCCGAGAAGCTTAAAGACGAGGAGTTCGTCCAAGCGTTAAAAGACATTGCGCCGGATGTAATAGTCGTGGTTGCATTCAGAATACTGCCAAAGGAAGTTTACACCATTCCGAAGCTCGGTTCGTTTAATCTTCACGCGTCTCTGCTGCCAAAATACCGTGGAGCCGCGCCGATCAATTGGGCGCTGATCAATGGAGAAACTGAGACAGGCGTTACAACTTTTTTCCTTCAGGATAAAGTTGATACGGGAAATGTTATCCTGCAGAAAAAAGTAAAGATTGATGAAGATGATACTGCCGGGACTTTACACAATAAACTTGCGTTCATCGGAAAAGAAGCAGTTCTGGAAACTGTGAGAAAGATTGAAGCGGGAGACGTCAAAATCTTCCCGCAGGACGATGCTCTCGCCTCTCCTGCTCCGAAGATATTCAAAGACGACTGCAGGATAGACTGGAATCAAAGCGCGGAGAAAGTTTATAACTTCATCCGCGGGCTCTCGCCCTACCCCGCTGCCTGGACTACACTCGATGGCAAGAATGTAAAGATTTTCCTCGGAGGAGAAACAGGAATGACCTCTACAAATGAACCCGGAACCATCATCATAGACGGAAAGAAGATTTTTGTTAATACGTTTAATGAATGGCTCGAGATCACCGAGCTGCAGCTTGAGGGTAAGAAGAGAATTTTTGCTCCTGACTTCGTGAACGGGCTGAGAGAGACGGAAGGGTTAAGGTTTATTTAACTTTCACCCGCTTATTCGTGAGATACACCCCCAATATTATTAATGCCATACCAGCGAAGTGAAGTGGAAAAAGCTCTTCTCCGTCGATAACACCCCATAAGACCGCCACAACGGGCATAAGGTAAGTTACAGTTGAAGCAAACACTGCCCCCGTATTCTGAATTAAGCGGTTAAACATAAACAGAGCTATCGCTGTACCTGTGATTCCGAGCAATGCTACATAAAAAAGTGCCTCCCATCCGCCGGGTGTCTGCGTGGTAAGAGTAACCACATCCGAAGTCAGCAGGTAAACGATGGCAAATGGACCAATGAACATCATCGCGCAGGAGGTCATAACAAGGGAGTCTATT
>JAEYVS010000077.1 GCA_023429265.1 Bacteroidota bacterium
GTACCATGCTATCCCCCTAAAGTCAAAAATCTAATGGGGGGGGGGGCAGAGTTTAAGGTCAGAAATAATTCCTTTAAAATCAAGCATAAAATATCTTCTTTGGTGTAAAATTTTTATTATAAAAATGTAAAGTATTTTTCATGATTCTAGCTTTGAATCATAACAAATTTGGTTGATTTTACCTGAATATAATCGTCACGTAGATATCGTTTCTGTTCTCTCTTAAAAAACACTCGTATGCACCATCATATCAAAATACCTCATAGCAGTGTTTAAAAAATAGTGATATAATCAATAGCGTAGTTCTTTTTTGATATGTGTCCGAAATGCTTATCTAGATTCGGACATTTTTGTTAAAGTGTTAACTTTCCGTAGCTACAAGTCTTCTCAATAGTTCTCTATAGAGAATATCATTCACATAAATTGAAACTCGTCTAATGCACTTTTAAAACGTAATAACGAAATTTGATGTGATTCCCAAAATTAAAAAGGAGAATTACATCATGGGAAAATTCACTAAAGAAGTGAAGTTGTTCGGCAAGGAATTCGGCCGACAAGGGAGTATCCTACTCTTCGGTAAACCACCAAGAAGAAAACCACAGCCACGTCCTAAAAGGTACACCGGAGCTCATCGTCAATACCATGAGGCTCAGGCTTGGGCAAAACGTAAAGGCTTCAAAAAATAAGCCTCTCCCGGATCACTCAGGGATAAGGCTTAATCTGCATCACTTCAAGAGACCGTGCCTGTTTGGACGGTTGTCTTGAGTGATATTTTTAGAGACAGTCTTTTTGTTGGCTAATAGCTTTAGACTGGCGTGAAAGACTTCCTCATCAATGAAAATAATTAAGACTAAACTGTTCGCCCATGTCTCACAATCATGTTTTTTACTTATTAGGCCTTCAATGAACAGATACCTGTCTTGTCCTTTTGCTGTCATGGCTATTGTATATTTAGTTTGTATATAGTGGGTTTCCTATATCTTCACCATTAAAAAGACACAGGAAACCCACTATCCTAAATATATTTTGTAAGGAACTGATTTAATGATACGAATTTCTATATTTATGTCAAGGAAGTGTTACTTTGAAAAAATATTCGTAGCCAAAACGTAGCGGAAAGATTATCTCTAAAAACCAAAAGGAGACTAACAATTCTGTTAATCTCCTTTTTTCACTACTTTAACCCTTGAGCTATCGACCGGATTTTCCCGAAGGGACCCCTATGGGGAACCGGGCATAAAAGCAATTATACTAAAAACAGCTTAACTCTCTGAGCTATCGACCGGATTTGAACCGGTGGCCTGCTCATTACGAATGAGCTGCTCTACCAGCTGAGCTACGATAGCTTATTTAATTATTAATTTTCAATCTTCAATTATTAATACCTTTTCTTGAAGTTGAAATAATCTTTCCGAGAATTTTCTGAAGTTCTTCATTATCTTCAATTAACGAATCAGCTTCCTTATTTGTAATGTAACCTGAATCCTTTAGTAATCTTATCCAATAATGTGTTTCTCTTGCTTCTCTGTAAGCAATGAAAAGTTTTGAAACAAATTCCTTTTTAGTTACTCCACCAATCGATTCCTCAATATTAGCTCCAATTGAAGTACCGCATCTTAGGATTTGCTTTGAAGGACATATTCCATTTTCTTCTCAGTTAAATGCTTATATAGCTTTATAATCCTCAATGCAAATTCATAACTCTTATTTTTTACTATATTATCTTTTTCCATAAGAATTATTACACATTGAAGATTAATAATTAATAATTAATAATTAATATCGGTACCAGTCCGATTTGTAAGGTCCATCCACTTCTACCCCGATATAGTCGGCTTGATCTTTAGACAGCTTAGTGAGCTTTGCGCCTACCTTTTCAAGGTGAAGCATTGCAACTTTCTCATCCAGGTGTTTAGGTAGTACATATACCTTATTTTCGTACCTGTCAGTATGATTCCATAGCTCGATCTGTGCTAATACCTGGTTGGCGAATGAGTTAGACATCACAAATGAAGGATGTCCCATAGCAACTCCAAGATTCACTAATCTTCCCTCAGCAAGTACAATGATCTCGTTTCCATCGATATTGTATATGTCTACCTGCGGTTTTAAAGTATCCTTGGTATTACCATAATTACTATTCAGCCATTCCATATCTATCTCATTATCAAAGTGGCCGATATTACAAACGATAGCTTTATCCTTCATTTTTTTGAAGATCTCGCCAGTGATAATGTCTTTGTTACCTGTCGCAGTCACGAAAATGTCGACCTTATCCGCTACGTCTTCAAGTCTTACTACTTCATAACCTTCCATAGCTGCCTGAAGAGCGCAGATAGGATCTACTTCTGTGACAACTACTCTCGCGCCGGCTCCGCTTAATGATTCAACTGAGCCTTTTCCTACATCACCATATCCGCAGACAACAGCAACCTTTCCGGCAAGCATAACGTCTGTTCCGCGTCTGATAGCATCCACCAAGGATTCACGGCATCCGTATTTATTATCAAATTTTGACTTTGTAACGGAGTCATTTACATTTATACAAGGTACAGGAAGTGTTCCGTTTTTCATTCTTTCATAAAGTCTGTGTACGCCCGTTGTTGTTTCTTCGGAAATACCCTTCAGGTCTTTAGTTAACTCAGGATATTTATCCAGAACAACATTTGTAAGGTCACCGCCGTCATCAAGTATCATATTTAAAGGCTGTTTATCTTCACCGAAAAATAATGTCTGCTCGATACACCAGTCGTATTCCTCGAGAGTCTCACCTTTCCAAGCGAAAACAGGAACACCTGCTTTAGCTACTGCTGCAGCTGCATGATCCTGGGTGGAGAAAATATTACAAGATGACCATCTAACTTCAGCCCCAAGCTCAATCAATGTCTCTATTAAAACTGCTGTCTGGATGGTCATATGAAGGCATCCGGCAATCCTTGCGCCTTTAAGAGGCTTGGATTCGGAGTATTCTTTTCTTATTGCCATTAATCCCGGCATTTCGGCCTCTGCAAGCTGGATCTCTTTCCTTCCCCATTCGGCTAAAGAGATATCTTTTACTTTGTAATCCTGTGTCATTTCTTTTGTCAATGTTTCAGTACTCACTTATAGATCTCCTGTTTTATTTATTATGATATATTATGATAATTATTAATTTCATTTAAGTAAATGTCAATTTATGGATAACTGTATTCCCAGATCCTTCAATTGCGCCTCATCCACGGGACTTGGCGATTCATCCATTGGCGAAGCCGCGTTAATTGTCTTTGGAAATGCAATTACATCCCTCAATGACTTGATTCCGCACATTATTGCGACTACCCTATCGATTCCGACTGCAGCGCCTCCGTGGGGTGGAGCGCCGTATTTAAATGCCTCCAGCATAAATCCAAAACGCTTCTGAGCTTCCTCCGCGGAAAATCCCACTTTATCGAATATCTCCTGTTGTATGTCCGGACGGTGTACCCTGATACTCCCACTGGTAATCTCACTTCCATTTAATACAACATCGTAACAGTAAGCACGAATGGATTCCACTTCTTCCCTACTCGCGGTTGGCTTTAAGTACTTCAAATGTTCGTCCCACGGCATTGTAAACATATGATGTTCCGCAACAAAAGTGTTTGTTTCTTCATCGTATGAAAATAATGGAAAATCCTTTACTATCAGGAATTCGAACTTTGATTCATCGATTAGCTTATAATCTTCTGCAAGCTTTGTTCTCAGTTTGCCCAGTCCCTGATGTACTTTCCTGCTGTCACCGCTCAAAAAGAATACCACATCATTATCATTCGCCGAAAATGTAAACTTGATCTGGGAAATATCACTTTCAGATAAAAACTTCTTTATGGAAGAAGTAATATCTCCGCCAGCATTAAATTTAACATAAGCCACCCCCCCAAATCCTAACTCATTTTTTGCATATTCTGTAAGCTCATCGAACGTCTTTCTCGAGGTTTCCTGTCCTTCAAGCTTAATTCCTGCTACAACTCCCCCACTTTTTATCGCATCAGTAAACACTTTAAAGTCACAATCTGCCAGAATTCCTCCGCAGTCGTGAATTTCCATACCCGGGATCCTCAGATCCGGTTTATCCGAACCATATTTACGCATTACCTCGTCATATGACATCCTGGTAATGGGTAATTTTAGGTCGATATTCAGTACATCTTTCCAGACAGATTTGAATAATCCTTCCAGTATTTCAAATACGTCGTCCTGCTTAACGAAGCTCATTTCAAAATCGATCTGAGAAAACTCCGGCTGACGATCAGCGCGTAGGTCCTCATCTCTGAAGCATTTGCATATCTGGATGTACTTATCGAATCCCGCAACCATCAGAATCTGCTTATATATCTGCGGAGACTGAGGAAGCGCGTAAAAATTACCCTTATGAACGCGGGAAGGAACTAGATAGTCCCTAGCTCCCTCGGGAGTGGACTTCATCAGCACCGGTGTTTCAATCTCTATAAATCCGAGCTTTTCAAAGTACTTACGTGTTGATTGATAAACTTTACTTCGCACTATCAGATTATCGGTAATGGATTTTCTTCTCATATCCAGGTACCTATACTTTAATCTCAAGTCATCGGATGCTTTAACATCATCCTCGATTACGAATGGAGTAACAGCTGATTCATTTAAAACTTCAAGCTTTTCGACATCGAGTTCAATTTCACCTGTTGGCATATTCAAATTAACGCTTTCTCTCTTAATAACGGTTCCGGTAACGGAAATCACGCTTTCCAGGCTTAGTTTATTCACAATATCAAATATTTCTTTTTTCTCAGGAGAGATTTTTAATTGAGTGACACCGTATCTATCCCTCAGATCGACAAATAACAGCCCTCCAAGATCTCTTTTCACATATACCCAGCCATTTAGAGTAGCCGGACATCCTTCATTTTTAATGCTAAGATCCCCGCAAGTGTGGGTTCTTTGAGTAAAATTCATTTAATTTTCGAGTTAATTACAGGTAATAAAGAATATAACCTTATTGGATGAAAATAATAAGGCAGAATGATTCTACTTAAAACTCAGTTTTTTAAATATTGTATGTGTTTTTACAGTAATATAAAGTTTAGTATGAGAGCTTTGAAATCTTTGGAATTTAAGGTGTTGATTTTTCATAGTTGGTAGATTAAGATTAAAAAATGTTTGAGATTGTTTTTTAAATATTTAGGAGAATTTTAATTTTGGTCAGAAAATTTGATTTATAAAAACAATATTTTATTACTTAGAATATTTTTTTGAATTTTTTATTTTTTGTTTTCAAGAAACTGAGTATTCTAGTCGATGCATATGTGAGCAAAGCAATAATTACGTATCTTGCTTTAACTAAAATAGTAATATTTACGTTCATTGTCAAGGAAATAATTCTCAAGTGGTATAAAAAAAGCCGAAGACATTGCTTCGGCTAATCTTTTGATACTTAAAACTAATATTATACCGATATCTGTTTGAGTTCGTTGGTTGTAATATTATAAATGTCCTTCATTCTTTCGACGATCTTTCCAAGTTCATCAAAATCAACATCGGTATCTACGTGCTCGAGCTTCATACAGAGTTCTGCCAGTCGTTTAGCACCAACTTTGAAGCTTATACGCTTGAGATTGTTTGCGGCTTTTTTAAACTTATCCACATCCTGTTCAAGATAAGCATTACTTAGCTCATTTAATATTTCAGGAGCGACATTTATATAAAGGTCTACAACTTTTGAAAAATCGTTTTTACCGTTATTAGCTTCAGAGTTTAATCCGGAGATAAGATTCAGATCCAGCATAAGGCTTGTTTTGATCTGATGCTTTCCATTTTTCTGAAGGTCTTTAGTAGTTTTTCCCCATTTACGAATAAGGTTATGAACCTCTTCCATTATGATCGGTTTACTGATGTAGTCATCCATACCTTCAGAAATGAAACGCTCTCTATCCCCTTTCATAGCATTCGCTGTCATCGCGATGATAACAGGGCGGTTCTCTTTTTTCCAGTGATTGTGAATATACTTTGTAGTTTCGATTCCGTCCATCTCAGGCATCTGGATGTCCATAAACACTATGTCATAATATTGACGGCGCAGTGCTTCGATCACCTCTACTCCATTACTTGCTACTTCAGAAATGTAACCAAGCTGCTGGAGGATCTTTAGTACCAGTTTTTGATTTATTATGTTGTCTTCAGCGACAAGTATGCGAAGGGGTACCTTTTCATTCAGATCAGCCTGTTTTTGATTATCTGCTGCGAGAAGCTTTTGTTTAACTTCTTCAGAGAATACTTTTAAAAGCACATCGAGCAAGTACGATTGTTTTACCGGTTTAGACAGATACGCGGCAAATAATTCTTTGAACTGTTTTTCATTTTCTTCCTGCTTGCCTACCGATGTCAGCATTATCATAGGTAATTGCTGGGCAGTGCGAAGTTTTCTAATTTCGTGTCCGAGCTGTAATCCATCCATTTCAGGCATTAACATATCAACTATAGCCAGGTCAAAAGGAGCTTTGTCCTTTATAAATCTAAGCGCATCTTCTCCGCTTGCAGCCGTACGGGGGATCATTCCCCACATCTGGCACTGAAGTGTAAGAATATGCCTGTTTGTTTCATTATCATCGATGATCAATACACGTTTATCCTGGAGTACCGACATTGTCGATTTCAGATAAACCTTTGCAGGGGAAAGCTCTGAAGGCTTAGACTTAATGGTAAAGTAGAATACAGAGCCTTTTCCGGGTGTACTTTCAACCCAGATTCGTCCACCCATAAGCTTTACAAGCTTAGAGCAGATGGCAAGACCCAGTCCTGTTCCACCATATTTTCTTGTAGTAGTAGAATCGACCTGTGAAAAGGACTCAAATATTACTTCAAGCTTTTCAGCAGGAATTCCAATACCGGTATCTTTAACTGCAAATTGCAGAACAAGCTCATCAGTTTTTTTAGAAAGATTCTTTACTGATATGAAGACTTCACCATCATTAGTGAATTTTATTGCATTACTGACAAGATTCACAAGAATCTGTCTCAGTCTCGTAACGTCACCAACGATGAAAGGCGGTACATCTTTGTCAATCAGGTGAAGAAGGTCCAGTTTCTTTTCAACAGCTTTTGAAGCAAGAAGGTCATAAGCATCTTCTATACATTCTTTGAGTTCGAACGGCTGCTCCTCAAGTTCCATTTTCCCGGATTCAATCTTTGAGAAGTCCAGGATGTCATTAATGAGAGTCAGCAGTGTATCACCGCTCACACGAATGGTTTCAACGAATTCACGCTGTTCGGGGGTAAGTTCGGTTTCCATAAGCAGGCCGGTCATTCCAATCACACCATTCATAGGTGTGCGGATCTCGTGGCTCATAATGGCAAGGAATTCGGATTTAACTTTAGCAGCTTCTTCCGCTGCTTCTTTTGCTTTGATTAATTCCTCTTCCCATTTTTTGCGATCGGTAACGTCGGTCATAGTTCCTGTAGTCCCTACAAAATTATTATCTTCATCGTAAATCAAAAATCTGCTGTATTCAAACAGACGAGTCTCTTCATCTTTTCTGACTATCCGAAAGTCACCGTGGTCAAAGTCTGCATTCTTTTTAATCATGCTTTCGAGCACTTCCATATGACGCTTTCTTTCATCATCGTGAAGGAATTCTTTGGTATGCTTTCCAAGGCTTTCTTTCACGTTGTATCCCGTAGTCTTTTCCCATGCATTACTGAGATAGGTCCACTTACCTTCCTTATCGGTTTGGTAAACAATGTCCTTTACTGTATTTAAAACGGTATCATACCTGTTTTCAATTTTTTTCAGCTGCTTCTCGACATCTCTTACTTTGGATGCATCTTTCAGTATCCCGGAAATTATAACCTCATTCCCTTCTTTTTGTACGTCCGCAGAAAGCCCTACCCAAACATAATTTCCACTTTTTGTAAGCCATCTTAATTCATCAATCAGTAAACTTTCTCCCTTATTGATAAATGATTTTATCTTTTCCTCATATTCATTAAAATCTTCCTCGTGAATGTAATTGAGGAAGTTTTTTCCTACAGATTCCTGAACCTCAAATCCTGTAAGATTCTTCCAGGCTTTATTTAAAAATAGTATTTTACCGGATGAATCCAGCTGGAATACAACTTCGCTCAGATTTTTAAGGAGGAAGTAAAAACGGGGGTCAATTTCGAAGGTTTCGTCTGAAAAATTATTCTTATCGGACATATAGCTCAGAGTTATCTCAGTCAGCTTTTGAGTGCTCAGGCTATCAAGATCAAGTTTGCTGTAATCAGAATTTTTAAGGACTTCTTTGGAAATTTTTCGAAGGTTTTTAAGGATGTAATCCTTATTCTCATAATATACGGGCCTTTGATCGGCGGTATCTTCATCAAAGTGTTTTTTTAAGCCATTAATTAATTTTTCAACATTTTTGGGTACTTTCAGATAAGAAGGCACCTGTGAAAGCCAAACTAAAGCCTCATTTAATTCATCTTCAGAACTAAGTTCGAACTGTTTAACTATGTTATCCAGATTAGGGTTTTCATTCATAAGTTATGCTCTAAAAATAAGTCTATATTTATCAATATTTACAACAGCCCAACAGTTGTAAATAATCCTTAAAGTAAGCCTAAACTAATAATTAAGCAAATATTATGCCTAAAAAAGCTTTTTTAATTCAATTAGCGTTATTTCATTCAGATCATTCAGTTTTTTAATCTCCGAATCAATACCGTTAATTTCATTGTTTTTACCCGCTAATTCAATGTTTTTACAAACATCCGCAAAAAGCCTTGCTCCAATATTAAGGCTAGCCCCTTTGAGTGTATGGGCTGTTTTTCCCAGCTCCTCAGCGTTTCCTGCCTCCGCGTGGAATTTGATTTCGTCTATAAGCTCCTGAGCTTGTTCCTCATATAGCCCAATAATTTCCTTAAAGAAAGAATCATCTCCATCGCCACTTAATTCCTTTAAGCCATTAACGACGTCCAAATTGATAAGTTCTTCTGAAGAAAATTCCATATAACTATATTATTTTGCTGTCAATTGACCGTTAACACATAAAGTAATTCCTATCACATATAATACCATTAAAGCTACAATGTGCCCCTGAGCTCCTGCTCACGCTCAATAGCCTCGAATAACGCTTTAAAGTTTCCTTTCCCAAAGCTTCTGGCTCCACGTCTTTGAATAATTTCAAAGAATACTGTAGGTCTTTCCACTATCGGCTTTGTAAAGATCTGTAGCAGATAGCCATCATCATCCCTATCGACAAGAATACCAAGTTCCTGCAATTCGGAGATATTTTCTTCGATCTTTCCTACTCTATCTTCAAGTTCTGTATAATACGTAGTGGGAATATTAAGAAATTCAACGCCTCTGTTTTGCAGTTCTTTTACTGTTTCAATGATATTTGGTGTAGTCATTGCAATATGCTGTACCCCACCTGACTTGTAAAAGTCTATGTATTCTTCGATCTGTGATTTCTTTTTACCTTCAGCCGGCTCATTTATCGGGAATTTAATCTTACCCGTTCCATTTTGCATCACTTTACTCATTAAGGCGGTATAATCAGTGGATATATCTTTATCATCAAATGAAATGAGCTGACTAAAGCCCATAGTCTCCGCATAAAATCTTACCCATTCATTCATCTGTCCGAGCTCTACATTACCAACCATATGGTCTATGGAGCGGAGATTTACATCGGTTATACCCTTTACGCCTTTATCTTCGATATTAATAAAACCGGGAAGGAATTCACCATTGTAATTTTTTCTTTCAATAAATGAGTGAATTGTATCACCATAGGTTTTGATAGACGATTTTATTATGTATCCGTTCTCATCTTCATATCTAGTAGGTTCAAGTACACCAACTGCTCCCCTTTTAGTTGTTTCCTGGTAAGCGGATGTAGCATCATCAACTTCAATTGCGATATCCCTCACTCCATCGCCGTGCTTTTTGTGATGCTCTGCGACGAAGCAATCATCTGTAAGAGCAGAGGTAAGAATGAATCTGATCTTACCCTGTTCCAAGACATACGAACAAGTTTCTTTGTTTTTAGTTTCAAGCCCTGAATAGTGTTTCAGCTTGAATCCCATAGCATATTGGTAGAAGAACGCAGATTGTTTTGCGTCTCCTACATAAAACTCTACGTGGTCAATCCTTTTAAGAGGTAAAAAATCTTCTTTCAGTCCTGCAATTTTTTCCTGTTGAACATCCTGGGTGGTTTCCATAAGAAATCGTTTTTAATTAATTAATTCCATTCAAAATGTAATATAGTAATAATAGGTCTTTATTTAGTTTCAAAAATTTTTGAATTCTTTAGGGTCAATTCCGAGCTTGTATATCTTTTGCCGCAAGCTAACCGGATGAAAATTAATAGCTTTAGCAGTAGCAGCCACATTTCCTTTGTTTAGCTTAAGGTGTTTCCTTATGAATTTTGTTTCAAAATCCTTTAAAATATTATCTTTATTCTCCGAATAATCGCTTGTAACTACGACAGTTTCAGATTCACCTTTAAGTTTTTCCGGTAGAAGATCTGCAGTTATTTTACCATCATCACATAAAATAGATACTCTTTCTGCAATATTTTTCAATTCACGGATATTACCGGGCCAGTTATATTGATTCAGAATATTTACCACTTCCGGCTCGATGCTTTTTACTTTAATTCCGTTATTCTCGGCATTCTCCTTTACAAACTTCTCGAAGTAAAACATAATATCTTCAGGTCTTTCTCTCAGCGCGGGGAGATGAAATTCAAAAACATTTAACCTGTAATAAAGGTCTTCTCTGAATTTTCCTTCTTCGATCATTTTTTTCAACTCTCTATTTGTAGCGGCTATGATCCTTACATTCGTGTATCTTATCTTTGTGTCACCCACTTTTGAAAACTCTTTTTCCTGGAGAACGCGAAGTAGCTTAACCTGTACCATAGGTTCAATTTCTCCTATCTCATCCAGAAAGATAGTTCCGTTATTAGCTATCTCAAAATACCCTTTATGATCCTTTATCGCCCCGGTAAAAGCACCTTTCACGTGTCCAAAGAGTTCGGACTCGAGCAGCTGCCCCGGAATCGCAGCACAATTTACAACTACGAAGGGATGATCCGCACGTGTGCTGGAATTATAAATGTATTTGGCAAGTACTTCCTTACCCGTACCATTTTCACCCGTAATGAGTATAGTTGAATTAGACTTAGCAACTTTTTTTACTTCTTTGAGTATCTCCTGCATTTCCTTACTGGTGGAATTGTACTGGTCATCCTCAGATTCATTTGTGCGCGACCTTTGCAGACTCGATTTCAGCAGAAGATTTTCATTCATTAAGTCTACTTTTTCCAATCCCCTGTTCACGGCAAGAATAAGCTCATCTTTATTTATCGGCTTAGTCAGGTAGTCAAAAGCTCCGAGCTTAATAGCTTCTACTACAGATTTTACAGAGAAGTACGCAGTAATCAGGATAACAATGATATCCGACTCCAACTCAAGGACCTCCTTGGTAAGCTGCATACCATTCATTTTGGGCATATTAAAGTCTGTAACTACAATGTCAAAATCATATTGCTTAACTTTTTCAAGAGCAATTTTTCCATCCGTTACAGTAGTAACGTCGTGGCCTTCCTCTTCAAGAACTTTTTTCATTATAGCTGCTGAAGTTACTTCGTCATCTACAACTAAAATTTTTGCCATAAGATAGTCTTTTGATTATGTTTTAATATGTATGGATACTAAAACGGAATTCCCCCTCACATAGAGCATTAACGCTAAATTACTAATAAAAAAGGGGTTAGATTCATCGATTCTAACCCCCCTTGAATTCCGTTATACAAATATAGTAAAAAAACTACTTAATCAAAATCATTTTTTTAGTATCTGAAAATTCACCTGCGTTAATCTTATATAAGTATATACCTGAACTGAGGTTAAACTTCGAGGAATTAAAGTTAATCTCGAACTCACCTGCCGGTTTATTTTCATTTAGTAGTGTGGCGACTTCCCTGCCAAGCATATCAAATACCTTTATCGATACAAAGCTATTTTTAGGAATTGAATAGCTAATCTTAGTCGAAGGATTAAATGGATTAGGATAATTCTGGCTAAGTTTATATTCGTGTGGAATATTTGAACTGTTGTTAGTTACTTCAGTCAAAGCTGAAATGGTGGTTTTAACAACATATAAACCTCTGGACATATCCGATCCAATTATCTTACCTGAAGGAAATTTAAAAACACCCCAGGTACCTCTGTAAGAAGAACTATTTGAGGCTGTATCCGTGTCAAACCATGCAACTTCCGTTGGAGTCAGTGGATTGCTAATGTCCACTACTCTTATACCGGCAGAATAATGAGCTATTACTGCATAGTCACCATAAATTTCAACATTATGCACACGTGATCCCGTAATACCCGTAGGCTGCCAGGTAGTCGCCAGCGTGGTGCTGAAAATATTCTGAATATTCCAAATTTTTAAAAGTCGTGGAGTGCTGCCCACTTCGTCAGTTGCAAGAAGATATTTGCTATCCATTGTCAGATCGCAATTATGTGGTGACGGATTTGGCAGGTTCAGCCAGTTTGTTATTTCAACAGGATTATCTTTATCGGAAGCATTTATTACCGTAATCTCGCCATCACTATTATTAATGTTCATCGCCCATATGGTATCATTCTTTACACGAGCATCGTGTACGTAACGGGTGCTCCAGGAGCCGCGTTTGACAGGTACCTCAGGATTTGTTAGGTCTAAAATGGTAACACCGCCATTGCTGCCTCCCCCGGGCGTAGAAGACCCACCCATAATGTAAAGGAAATGTCCAGCCTGCTGAATTGCGTGTGTGTGATTGTATCCTGTGAAATTATACACTCCAACAACGTGCACGGAATCCGGTAGATACTGCAAATCAACTATCTGTAATCTGCTGTTTGTGGCTTCGGAAACAATGTAAGCGTAATGTGAATAAACCTTCATTTCACGCCAGCCATTACCGCTATTAGTCGATGAAGTGGATGACGTAGGCACAAAATCTACCTCGTGAATATTTGCCGAATCAGTAATATCGACAAAGGATGTGCCTTCGAAGGCTCCAAGAAGAGCATATTCTCTGCCATCAGGCGCGGCATATCCCCAGCAGGCAGAATAACTCGAATATGAATCAATTGACTTAAGAAGATATGCATTTTGATTTGGAAGCTGTGAATACCCGATAGAAACAAATCCGGCAAGCAGTATCAGGGTGAAGATAATTTTTTTAAGATATATCATTTTTTTTATTATATAGCATTAATGGAGATTATTTAACCAACATCATTCTTTTTGTTTGAACAAAATCTTTAGCTGCTAATCTGTAGAAATAAACACCACTTGTTAAACCATACTCAGCAGCATTAAAAGATACTTCATACATTCCTGCATCCGTACTTCCATTTATAAGCTCTGCAACTTCTCTTCCGTTAATATCGAAAACCTTCAAACTCACTTCAGAGTTCTCAGTAATTGAAAAAGAAATTTTTGTAGTTGGATTAAAAGGATTCGGGTAATTTTGAGAAAGCTCAAAACTTTGAGGTACTTCTCCTATTATAGGTTCAATCCCTGTTACAAGATCAAAAGTTGTTTTAAGAACGTATAGTCCTGTCTGCCTGTCTGAGGCAATGATCTTACCAGATGGGAACATATAGGCTCCCCAGCATCCATCATAATCAAAGTCATTATCCTGCGGGTAAGTATCATACCAGGCTACTTCAACCGGAGCCGCGGGATTCATTATGTCAACTACTCTGACCCCTGCGCTATAATGGCCGACAATAGCATACCTACCGTAAACTTCCACATTATGAACGATGGACGTTGTTATCCCTGTTGGCTGCCAGGTGGCGACCTGAATAACATTGGTCAGGTTTTCTATGTTCCATATCTTCAACAATCTCGGAGTTCCATTTATTTCATCTGTTACAAGACAGTACTTTCTATTTGAGGTAACAGCACAATTATGCGGACCCGGATTAGGATTATTTGGCCAAGAACCTATGGTTTGAGGATTGTCTTTATCCCAGGCATCGATAACAGTCACTGTTCCACCGTCGAATGAATAAATATTGCAGGCAAATATCCTATCGCCGACTATTCGGCTATCGTGCACGTATTTTTCATCCCAGGTGCCTCTCTTGACCGGGTTAACAGGGTCTGAGATATCTATAATGGCTATTCCCCCATTAGGAGTTGCATCTCCGCCATTTAAATAAAGGTAATGTCCTTCCTGTGAAATTGTGTGAATATTAAATGCACCGGGAAAACTCCATTGCTTTACAAGATGAATGGAATCAGGAAGATATTGAAGATCTATTATCTGAACACCTACTCCGGTCGTGACATCGGTAACTATATATGCGTAATGTGAGTAAACCTTCATTTCGCGCCAGTTGCTGGATGGTCCGGGCTGAAAATCAACTTCGCTAATTGTAGCTGAATCGGTAACATCCACAAAAGCTGTACCGTTATTTGCGCCTAACAAAGCATATTCACGTCCATCAGGAGCTACATATCCCCAGATAGCAGCGTATAGACCAGCTGCCTGGTGCTCATTTAAGTTCTTTAGCAGGTACATATTGTTATTACCCAGCTGCGCAAAACCTGTTACAGTGCTGATAAAGAAAATTACAAGGAAGATGTAATATTTTTTCATATATGGTTATTGTAATTTAAAAAGGGGGATATTCATAAAAAATCTTAATATCCCCCGATAAACTTCAATTTTTTAAAATATCTATTACTTCGTTAAAATCATTTTTTTAGTTTGTATAAAGTCCCCTGCCCTGATCTCGTAAAAATATAGTCCACTTGAAAGACCAAGGATCGAAGTGTCAAAATTTACTTCGTATGTTCCTGCTTCTTTTTTATCATTTAATAAAGTAGCAACGGTTTTTCCTGAAACGTCATAAACCTTGATGCTTACTTCAGAAGCTTGCGGAATTGCAAAACTTATCTTTGTTGCAGGGTTAAATGGGTTTGGGTAATTTTGTGATAACTTATATCCATCCGGAACCTGCGATGAATAATTCGTAACTTCGGTTAAAGCATTAATGCCTGTTTTGATCACATAAAGTCCAGTCTGCCTGTCAGAAGCGATTATTTTACCTGATGGGAATTTGTAAACGCCCCAGCAGCCATTGTAGTTTTCAGCATTATCGCCAGGATATGTATCATACCATGCAACTTCAACCGGTGATGCCGGATTAGAAATGTCGACAACTCTTATTCCCGCTGAATAATGTGCCACAACAGCATAGTTTCCATATATCTCCACATTGTGAACAACAGATTGAGTAATACCTGTAGGCTGCCACGCAGTTACGAAAGTAATATTATTAAGGTCTTCTATATTCCATATTTTCAATCTGAATGGAGCAGTTCCTATTTCATCTGTAACGAGTATATGTCTTCTGTCTGGTGTTATATCGCAGTTGTGCGGTCCTGATCCCGGGAGGTTGCTGAACTTTCTTACCAGTGTAGGATTGTCCTTGTTGGTTGCGTTAATTATAGAAACTTCGCCATCATATATATTTGCCGCCCATATAGTGTCATTTAACACTCTCGAATCGTGAACATATTGCACATTATATCCGCCTCTCTTTACGGGGCTGGTTGGATTAGTAAGATCAACAATGACCGTACCATCTCCAAAATTAGAATTACCGCCATTAAGGTATAGATATGGACCACTCTGAGAAATACTATGTGTCGAAGTATGTCCCGGTATTGTAAACTTTCCAAGATAATGTATAGAATCGGGAAGGTATTGAAGATCTACTATTTGTATTCCGCTATTACTAACCTCAGAAACTATATAAGCATAGTGAGAGTAAGTTTTCATCTCACGCCAGTTGTTGCTCGGGTGTGATGGATTAGTAGATGGAACAAAACCAACCTCCTGAATATTTGCCGAATCTGTGACATCAATAAAAGCAGTACCGGAATTACATCCCATAATAGCGTACTCGCGTCCATCGGGGGCTAAATATCCCCAAATGGCTGAATACATTCTAGTAGAACTGGATCCGGGATGTTCGTTAAGATTTTTGATGAGATAAGCATTGCTATGCCCGAGCTGGGCGGAAGAGCTGTTTGCGGACAATAGTATAATACCAAACGCAAACAGAGTAAGGATTTTTTTCATAGTTGAGTTAAGGTTATAATTAGCTTTCGCTTCCCCACAAAAAACATATTATAAATTACTGTAATAATAAAAAAGAGATTAATTTACTCTTTTTATTACAACTAAGGTCTTATCGTCGGCATATTCAGCCTCAGCTGAGTATATCTGGACACTTTCTACTATGGCATTACATATTTCCTTTGGTGTTTTATCCTTATTGTCCATAATCACTTTTTTCAGGCGATCCTCGCCATACAGTTCAAATTTTGAGTTCATAGCCTCCACAATCCCATCGGTATATATAACCAGGATATCATCCTTTTTTATCAGAAAGCTTTCGTAAAAGTATTCTTGTTCAGGAGAGGGTCCGAGAACCGGTCCTGTAGTGGCTAATTCTTCAACGGATCCCGATAATGCTCTGTAATGAAAAGGTCTATTATGACCTGCATTCACATATAAACACAGGCCCTTAGAATCTTTGAACAATTCACAATAAAATAAAGTTACAAATCTCTCAAATGGAAATATCTCATAAACCAGGCGGTTAACTCTTTTTATAAGAGAAGTTATCTTAGTATCGAACTGAACTCCCATTCTAAGCGCTCCCGACACATAGAGTGACTGGGCAGCAGCTGAGATACCCTTGGAAGCAGCATCTCCGACAGTAATCCCCAAAATATCGCTTTCGGAAGAAGTAAGGTAATCAAAAAAATCACCTCCTACTATTTTTTCGGGGATGGATATTCCAAACATATCGTAGTTGCCAAATTTAAGCTCGTGTTCGGGAAGAATATTCCTCTGAATTTCCCGAGCTTTTTCAAGCTCAATAAGGTTTGATCTTGCTTCAGACTCAATTTCACGGGCTTTTAGAAGTGAGCTTAATGTGGTACTTATTATATTTAAAGTATCAAGCAGGCTGCTGCCGAGCTGTTTTGCATTCAGCGCAATGAGATACTCATAAACGTATGATTTTTCCTGGTCATCATTGCCCAGTTTTATTTTAAACCGTTCCCCTACTCCTGTAGCTGAATAATGATATATCCCCTTCTCTATTAGATAATCATCCGTTTCTTTTGCAATAACCGATCTTTTATTTCCTACTTCGCGGAACATAGGATAATCCTTAATTTCAATTCTATAACCATCTTCGATAGGGTCAATATCTCCCATCTGTTCTACGAGTATGTAAGCAGTCCTTCTTGGATTAAGAGCCCATATCCTGCCGCCAATAATCTGGATCTCTTCGCTGGCTATTATCTGCCGCAATGCGTGATTAAGCAGTTCAATGTCTGTTTTAAACTTAGGAGCATCCTTATAGAAGGATTCGAGGGTTTTGTATAGTTTCTTTTGTTCCACTTAATAGGAATGATTTCTTTAAGTTATTGCAATTTACCCGCGCGTTTTTCGACAAACTCAACGAATCCCGGATCAAATATGATCGAAGTCATATTTGATATCTCATTTTCCAGTATAACATCTTCCTCAATATGTGAGCTATTATCTCTAATGTAGGAATATGCTGCTTCACCGCCTTTACCGCCGGTTAGCGGTCTCAGGAAATCCATACCCTGAACAGCGCATAAAAATTCAATCGCTACTACCTTCTTGACATTATTGACAGCTGAAAAACATTTCCTGGCTGCAATGGAACCCATTGAATTATGATCTTCCTGGTTCGCGCTAGTGGGAATTGAATCAACCGACGCAGGATGTGAAAGTACCTTATTTTCACTAACAAGGGCTGCTGCCGTATATTGAGCTATCATTAATCCCGAATTAAGACCGCCTTTTTCTGTCAGGAATCTCGGCAACCCGCTAATACTTCCGTCAACTAATCTTGCAGTACGTCTTTCGGAAATATTTCCAAGCTCTGAAACCGCTATGGTCAGAAAATCTGATACCAGGGCTATTGGTTCACCGTGAAAATTCCCGCCTTCGATGTGCTCTCCAGTATCCGGAAAGATCAATGGATTGTCTGTAACGGAGTTTATTTCAGTCTCCAAAACGCCTGAACAATATTCAATGGTATCTTTTACTGCACCGTGTACCTGGGGCATGCAGCGTAGAGAATAAGCATCCTGAACTTTACCGCAATCCTTGTGTGAGTCCATTATTTTACTTCCTTTGAGAAGATTTCGCAGATTAGAAGCAGATTTCCCCTGACCTTTGTGCGGGCGTACCTTTTGGAGGCTTTCGGAAAAAGCTTTACCGGTACCTCTCAAAGCCTCGAGTGAGAGGCTTCCTGAAATATCAGCCAGTTTTGATAATATCTTTGCTTCGTATAGAGCCATGCAAAGATAGGCACTCATCATCTGGGTGCCGTTAATTAACGCAAGACCTTCTTTAGAGTGAAGCTGAATGGGCTTTAATCCGGATTTTGATAAAGCGGATTTTGCGGTTAAAACTTTACCTTCATATTTACAATATCCCTCTCCTATTAGCGAAAGAGCAAGATGAGACAATGGCGCCAGGTCTCCTGAGCTTCCTACTGAGCCCTGGGAAGGTATTAACGGTATTATGCCGCTATTGAAAAATTTGATAAGATAGTTTACAAGCTCAAGCCTTACTCCTGAATATCCTTTCGCAAGTGAATTGATCCGGAAAAGTATCATTAGCCGGACAATATAATCAGGAATGTAGCTTCCCACTCCTGCAGAATGCGAGAGAATGAGGTTTCTCTGAAGCTTTAACCTGTCAGCTTTAGGTATTTTGACATCTTTGAATTCGCCGAAACCGGTAGTGATCCCATATATTACCTCATCCTTCTCTATCCATTTATCTACCAGGTCACGAGATGCTCTAATTTTCTTTGCAGAGGAAGGATTTAGTTTAATTTTTTTATCATTTGTAACAATATCTATAGAATTCTCAATCGTTAGATTAGAGCCATCAATTTCAAACTGTTTTGCCATTTCCTGATTTATTTTTTATAAATTTTCAGATCTCTAAACTTTGCATAACCACCAAGAGTATCATTACAATCATATTTGATAGCATAGCTAAAACTCGCGCTGACATTTGGCGACACAATTATTGACACAATACTCTGTTCCGTTGTAGTAAATGAAGAGGATGGTATCGTGTAAACGACAGTTGTAATTCCTGTATTATAAGAAATCTCAAATGGGGTCGGATTAGTGTTATTAGTTGAGCCTTCAATTGTGACTTCAATTTTCATACTATCTGCATCTGTGAAATTTAACATACCAGATGAAATGGTCCTCGAACTGATAGTAGTCCCCGAAGAAGGAAGCCCAACAGAATCACTTCCAATCTGACCTACAAGGACAAACTCGGGGGTTGAAATTACAGGTGTAGTTTCACATCCTGTAAAAAAAGCTGCGCACAAGGCAAGGGAGATAAAAAGTTTTTTCATATTCCTTTATTTAATTGATTTTGCAAATTCCAGCGCATCTTCTTTTTTGCTAAACCACTCACTGAAGATTTGCTTTTTAAGAAAGAGTATTTTTTTGTAAACTCTAACGATCCACATTGTAGGGTCATCATCGCTATTGAATATTTCAACCACTCTTCCTTTAGGGCTTGATATGATTTCCTTTGTTGACATACGTTGGTTTAAGTTTCAGCAAAATTAAGGTAATTCCCGTTCAAATGAAATTGAAATAAAATTAGTGTAAAGTTACATCCCTCATGCATTTGAAATGTTTCAAAGGACACGAAGGCAGCCCGGTGTGACTACAGGGCCGGCATTTCAATTTATTGTTTTCAAAAACTTCAGAATCTGCAAGCTGCGGAAAAAATCCAAACTCTTTCACAGTACTTCCGAATATCGCAGTTACATCTTTTCCCATAGCTTCAGCCAGATGCAGCACTCCACTGTCATTGCATATGACTCTTTCTGCTCCGTCAATAACTCCAGCCAGAGCGGAAAAATTTAATTTACCGCATAGATCAATAGAATTGTCCGTGTGTGAGGATATGTATGAACATATTTCTTTGTCCGTATCAGAATCATCTCCCACGAGGATAAACCGGGTTTCTGAGTTATTATTTATGAATTCTATAAATTTCTCTTTTGGATATGTTTTTGTAAAATGACGTGAGGAAGGAGCAATAAGAGTATATTTATCTTCCCTGCTGTCAAATGAAGTATAGGAGAGTTTAGAAGTTGTAAATTCCAGCTCCTCATTACCAATAGGTATAACTTCTCGAACTGAATTGATATACTTTCTGTAAACCGGAACAGGATCCTTCAGCAGGTTAATTTTAAATTTTACAAGCAGGAATTTCTTAAGATTGTTTTTACGGTACCTGCAAACATTACTTAGTGATGATGTTAAATACCTGCTTTTGGCATTATTCTGCAAATCTATGCTAATGTCAAAGTTTCCGGCAGACAATAAATCCTTCAGTACTGACAGTTTTCCTTCTTTGACAGAAAGAACAGTATCAACGAACGGGTTCATTTTTAAGAGCTCACTGTATTTCTCTTTTACTACAAATGTTATATGTGACTCAGGAAATTTTCGTTTTAGTAAATTTATTAACGGAAAGGTAAGGACTATGTCACCAAAGGAGGAAAGTCTGACAAGAAGTATTTTTTTTTCTTCAACCAAGGAGTTTAGCTCTCTTCGGGATTGATGAAAATTAATTGATGTTCAAAATCATATATGTCAATCTCATTGAAGAGATAATCAATAAAATCGAAGCTATATTTATTCAGGAAGTAGATTATGTTATATACCCTTTCCTGGAGTGTATTATCAGGGTAGATTGCTTTAACTATTGATCTCATCTTTGCGAGATTGGAATCATTTGCCTTTAATTGCGCGTCGACAAATTTCTTTTTAAAATCTTCAACAATTTCTACATTCTTTTGAGTCTTATTTTTAAAAGAATTCACCAGGTTTTTGTCAATCTCGTTAAGTTTATTGGCAAAGCCGAAGTTCAGGCTATTTAACTCATCCAGGTAAGTAGTGAATAATTCATCTACATTCACCTGTTCTGTATCTTTAATAAATTTGTCTGACAGTTTCTTCTCGTCCAGCAGATCCATAAAGCTTATATCATTTTTTTCAAGGAATGATGCTGCTCTTTTTTCCAGTAATGTCACCGATGTCCGGGGATATATAATGGGCATCTGTATACCGAAGAATTCGTAAGCCCCTTTAAGCTGCGCGAAGTACGCTATCTCCGAAGGTCCCCCCACATAAGCAATAGTGGGTAAAAGAAAATCCTGAACAATTGGGCGGGTAATCACATTTGTACTGAAGTTTTCCGGATTTGTATAGAGGATACTGAAAAGCTCTTCCCTCTCGAATTTCTGCCGTGAATTTTTTAATGCAATCATTCCGCTTTCGTGGGGCTGAATTGCATATCGGTTGCCTTCGTGTATGTAGAACAGGTTTATCGCGCGGGGTTTCACCTGGGGCTCATATCTCTGTTCCAGGTCTGCAGTGGTACTTATTACCGTCTCACATAGTTGAGAGAAAGACTTAAGCTCTTTTTCAAAAACCGGAATACAGAGCTCTTTTATCTTATCGTCTGAGGGGTCTATGAAAACAAGCCCTGAATCTCTGATTAGTCTATTGAGGAACCTGGCAAATGCTGTTTTGAGGTCTTTTCCTTCAGAATAGGTTATGCCAATCGTTTCTAAAATGCTCTCTGTAAAATCTGTTTCCTGAAGAATTTCTTTTAGCTCTTCTTTGAATTTATCGAAATACTCATCGATTGTTATTTTACCTACAGGCTTAAGGTATTTTTCCTTCTGCTCCCCTCCTTCAAAATAAGATACAGTAGAAGGTTCATTTTTTTTGTCAAGTACGGTAACATTGTTTATCTCAAGAAAATCGTGGTCTTCGCATTCGAGCCAGAAAACAGGAATGAAATTTAAGTCTTTATTCTTTTCAGAAAGATCCCGCGAGAGCTTTATAGTATTTAAAGCTTTGTAGATTGTGTATAATGGACCGGTCAGTAAGCCGATCTGCTGTCCGGTTACGACGGCAAATGTATTATCCTCTCTCAAGAGCTCTATATTCTTATCAGTGGATTCTCCGCTAAAGAATTCGTCATTCTGTTCCTTCAAAATATCAGCAAGCCTGTCGCGGTCAAAATCGGCTGTTTTTAAATAGCTGTTTTTCTTTGCTTCGACGCTTTTTTTGAAATCCTCATCCGTGTGGTAGCCAAAAGAGTAAAAACTTTTTAATTTCTGAAAATCATACAGATAATCAAGATAAAGACTGTTAAAATCGTTTCTTTCGCTAAATGATACAGACATAAATGGATTTTTTGAATAGATTATCTTCGTTAATTTCAAAATACTTAATTATTAATCAATAATAAATTGTAATCAAAGTGCGAAAACTAATACTTATCTTGTTAGCGTTAATTTCAACCAACGCATATGCAAATTATTCAACTCCCGGTAGCGGGGTGAGTTGGACTTTAACCGATCTTGTCAGTAACTCAGGAGGGGTTGTTACGTTTTTGGGTGGTGAGTATTTTTTAAATGATACATTAACCATTTCCCAATCTGATACTTTAAAAATAACCTCTAATGGCACATTCAAATTTGCTGCTTCAACCTATATCGATGTATTCGGAGTAATGAAGGTCACTCCTCCGGATTCTTTTAAAATTACAGCCATTGATACAAACCTTAAGTACTTCGGGCTAAAATTTAATGAATTCAGCGATCCGTCAGTCCTTAAGAAGGTAATTATGGAATACGGAAATTCGATCTGGCTGTTAAGTTCAAATATAACGATTGATAGTTCTATAATACGATTTAATACTTTTACAACATCATTTGGAAGTGGTGCAATTGCATTATCTAATTCAAGTCCCATAGTTTCAAATTCTCGAATCTATCGAAATAGACGTCCGGCTATGATATCGTCCGGAAATGGTTCTTCTGCGCCAAAAATTCTTAATAATTTGATATATGAAAATAATTCTGATAATGTAAATCAATCTCAATTAAATTTTGGAGGGACAGGTATTGATACTGTTTTAATTCAAAATAACACAATTAGAGGTTTTTTTACCAACGCTGGAGGAATAGCATTTTTCCCTATTGGCCCTCCCGCAAATGTTGTGATTGAAAATAACGTCATAGTTCATAATAGATATGGAATTACCCTAACTAATGCGAATATTCACGCCGTAATCAACAATAATCGCATAGACTCAAATAACATTGAAACTAATCCAAATATGGGTGGTAGCGGCATAAATTTTAATGGAAATTCATCAATTGTAGCTATTGTTTCTAATAACCTGATAAGAGGAAATTTGTGGGGTGTAACAATTCAAGGTACTGCAAAGCCAAATCTGGGAAACCTGGATAATGTATCCACGCTCGATGATGGTGGTAATCACATTTATGGAAATGGAAACAGCGGACAAATATATGACCTTTATAATAATACACCTGATTCCATTAAGGCAGAAAATAACTATTGGGGTACAGGTATATTAGATTCAGTGGAAGCTCATATATTCCATAAGCCTGATAATCCTGCCTTAGGCTTTGTGGATTACTTACCAATTGAGTCACCAATGAGCACAACTAATAGCTCTAACGAAATAATACAGTCATATTATCTATATGATAGTTACCCAAATCCATTTAATCCTGTTTCTACTGTTAAGTTCAGTATTCCGAGTGCAGGATTAGTATCTTTAAAAATATATAATCTAGCCGGTAAGGAAATAGTGCAGCTTATTAATTCAAATATGGCACCAGGTACGTATGAAATACAATGGAATGCATCAGCTCATCCAAGTGGAGTATATTTTGTAAGATTACAAACTGATGCAGTCACATTAACCAAAAAAATGATATTAGCAAAATAATTGCCTATTTTTCGGCTAAACTATTGTATTTCACATTAGACACCGAAAAATAATCAGAGTTCGCTAAAAGTATCTTATCATCATTGTAAATTCTGATGGAGTAAACACCTTTTGATAATACGATGATATCGTGAAAATTATGCGTATTATCTTTGACATTTAGGGAGTACTTGAATTCCTTCATTCTGCTCCCTATATGTTTTAAAATCCTGATTATATATTTTCCCGGTTTGATCTTTCCGAAATTTCCTGAATATGAGAAATAAACGTAATATCTCCCCTTTTCTGAACTCTCATTAAAGTTTGAATTTACTGAAAATCTGATATCAGGTGAGTTGTTGATCATAGCGGCTTCATTGGAGTAGGTCCTGATCGTTCCGCTGTAAGATTGAGCAAAAGATGCCTCATAGAAAAAGAATATAGCGATGAGTACTAAAAACGTAAATATCCCCCTCATGATATTATGCTTTAGTTAATAACGTATGCTTAGCAAAGTATTAAGCAATCATTATGCCAAAAAGGTATGTCGGTATTTTTGAGTAATTTATAATATGAGAAAAGGAAACATATCCTAACTAAATGTAGTCTTGACCTGCGCTGCCTGCCATAGATGGCGTCTGTCGTGAGGAGCCATTATAGTGAAATAATCTCCCAGCCTTATACGGATGAGTTTTGCAACAGGAGAATGCATTTTAACCTTATTGAGGTTTAAACCATCGGCTCTTTCCATTAACTCCATCATTTTCATTTTTGAGTCGACAAAATCCTTTACAATAGTTTCCTTTTCAAATACTTTATGCGTTTCCTGCTTAGGCTTAAATAGCTTTGGAGTTTTAAATTTTCTTTTTGGTGGTGGCTCAAACCCCATAAAAATTTTGCCAATTATTCCAAGTTTAATGGATTCATCTCCGAATTTATTTTCATAGATAGCTTTATCGATGGCTGGTTTGGCTACTTCGTAATATGTTAGATTTGTGAGTGTGAGATGTTCCAGACATTCGGCGACAGACCATTTATCAGGAGAGGGTCTATGATTAATTTGCTCTGAAGTAAGATCACCGGTTAAAATTTTGGCATCTTCGATTATTACGAGATAATCATTCCGGAGCTTCTCGAGTTCAGGATTTTTGAGCTTATCCATTAATTAAATAATAACCAATCGAGCGGAGGAATATCCCCCGCTCAATAAACAATCCGAATTACGGCAGCATTACTGCAGCAGCAATGGTCGTAGTCCATTTACCGTCTTTATTACCGGTAGCTGACTGGGTCACATTAAATGATTTAAAGATCTTGCCGCTGGACTTATAAACCTGCTCTCTTTCATTCCAGGCTTTTTCAGGATCAAAGTCGACACCGAGTGTAGTAGCGAGCATTGAAGCTGCGAGGTCTTCAGCGTACTCCCCTGCTACTTTTTCCTTCTCTCCGTATGGATGGTGTTCGGAGATGTATCCGTAATGACTACCGTCTGAAGGAAGCGCAACGCCAATCGATGATGCAATCAGCCTGCTAGGCTCATTAGTTTGATTTCTTGCCATTACGCAAAATGTTATTCCACCCGGTTCAAGTAATTTCACACCTTTTTCTTTTGTTAATCTTTTGCAGCCGGCTGGATAAATACTTGAGACCATAACAAGATTACAGATTTCAATACCTGCATTTCTCAATGCAAGCTCAAAAGATTGGAGTTGGTCTTTATGGGTTCCAACACCTTTTGTAAAAAAGATTTTTGTTGGTTTAAACAATTTCTCTCTTATTTTATGATTTTAAAAATTAACCTGTTATTTTAAGAAACTTTCTTTTACCTACTTTGAGTACAAATGAACTTCCGGACTTTACGACAAAGTTCACATCCGATATTTTTTCACCATCTATGGAAACACCACCCTGCTCTATAAGCCTCCTGGATTCTCCGTTTGATGGTGAGAGCTTTGTATTGGTCATAAGCTGAGTCAGCTTTATGTCTTCACCGTTTAGTATATGTTCCGGTATATCATCAGGAACTTCCTTCTTGATAAATATCTGGTCAAACTCTTCGATTGCCTTTTCAGCCGTTGCCTCATCGTAATACAGTTTTACAATCTCAAATCCGAGCTTTCTTTTTACATCCCTTGGATTTGTAGCAGGGTCTTCCAGCTCATTTTTAATCGAAGTTAATTCCTCCAATGGTACCTGGGTGCCTAACTGGAAATATTTATAAATTAACGTATCGGGAATCTTCATAGTCTTGCCAAAAATATCCTTCGGGTTTTCGGTAATTCCAATCGCATTATCGAGAGATTTACTCATTTTTTCATTGCCATCGATTCCTTCAAGTAATGGAGTCACTATAACAACCTGGGGCTCCTTCCCGAACCTTTTCTGCATATCACGTCCTATTAGGTTATTAAACCTCTGGTCAGTACCTCCGAGCTCAACATCAGCATCAATGGCATACGAATCATACCCCTGCATTAATGGATACAATAACTCGTGCATTGCAATCTCCTGCTCACTCTCCCACCGGTTCTCAAAGTCGTCCCGCTCCATTATCTGCTGAACGGTAAACTTTCCCATAATCTTAATGAGGTCTTCAAGAGTAAGTTTATTAAGCCATTCGGAATTGTAAACAATCTTAGTTTTGCTTTTATCAAGAATTTTAGATGCCTGGTCGTAATAGGTCTTTCCATTCTCCCTGGTTTCGTCCCAGGTTAGTTGTGGACGTGTTTTTTTCTTTCCGGTCGGATCACCTATCATACCGGTTGCATCACCAATAATAAGGATAGCAATATGTCCCAGGTTCTGAAAATCACGAAGCTTGTTTAAGACCACTGCGTGTCCTATGTGCAGGTCAGGACGTGAGGGATCGCATCCCAGCTTAATATTAAGCGGTTTATTCTCTTTAATGGACTTCTCCAGCTTTTTGACGAGTTCATCCTCGGGGATGATATCGACGGTCCCTTTGCGGATCAGATCCATTTGTTCATTTACGGGAGCAAACATTATACCTGCTTAATTCTCCTTTCGACATCTCTCTTTTTGATGGATTCGCGTTTGTCATAAAGTTTTTTGCCACGACCTATTCCCATTTCCACTTTTACAAGTGAACCTTTAAAATAAATTTTCAGAGGTATGAATGTTAATCCTTTTTCCTCGAGATTCGATTTAATTTTTGTAATCTCTTTTTTATGAAATAAAAGTTTTCTCTGCCTTAAGGGATCGTGGTTATTGATATTCCCATACTTGTATTCATTTATATGAAAATTCTGAAGCCACACTTCACCATTTTTTACTGTTGCATATGCCTCACCAAGATTTGCTTTTCCTTCTCTAAGTGATTTCACCTCCGTTCCCAGTAAAGAAATTCCGGCTTCAAATTTACTCAAAA
>JAEYVS010000117.1 GCA_023429265.1 Bacteroidota bacterium
ATGAGCAGCACGGTGCTGTAAAATTAGGACTTGAGACATATTACACCGGTCAGCAGAATTTCAGCAATGGCGCGGCTGCTCCCGATTTCTGGGAGGCAGGTTTCTTCGCGCAGAAATATTTCGGGGATAAATTCAGCGTATTTGTGAACTTTGAGAACTTCACCAATACCAAACAGAGCAATTACTCCCCGGTGGTAATTCCTCCGCACAGTAATCCCTCGTTCTCTGAATTATATATGCACAATGAAGGATTTTATTTTAACGGCGGGATCAAGATAACGCTGTGATACGAGAATAATCTTAGCCCCTGTTTTTCACAGGGGCTTTTTTAATTTTCCCCACTGTTGATTTAACATACATTTAAAAAATTTTCAATAACGGTATGAAAATCAGGTGTGTTTTTTCAGCATCTTGCTAAACGGAGCTTCCTCGAGGAATTTTTTGAAATCTTGCCATGAATTACACTAATTCCACGAATCGTACTAAATTATCACTTTAATACCAGATTTTAATTTATTTTATATGTCAAAGAACAAATGTTATGATCCTAATGGTAGTATTAGAGTCTGATACAAATATAAGGGTGGCGTGGTAATAGAAGCAAATAAAAAAAGGATAGATAGCGCATCTATACAAAAGGGTGTATAAGTTATTTATAATCAATGGTGATTTAGATTTGTATTGACGAGGGAAAAAGTGGGAAGTGCCGAAAAATAGACCTAGCAACCCTTCCCCTACCCCTCCGTCGGAGGGGATAAAAAAAGCCCAAAAACGGGCTTTTTTCTCTTACCATCAATTTACAGATCCAATATTACTTTATTTTATCAGTAACATTTTCTTTGTTTGTGTGAATTCATTCCCTGCAGTGAGTTTATAGAAATAAACACCACTGGGGAGGTTTGAGGCATCAAAAGCATAATTATGCTTACCTGCAGATAATACATCATTCACAAGGACAGCGACACTCTTGCCTAAGATATTATATATTATTAAACTTATCTTTTGTTTAGAAGGGATCTCAAAACTTATATTCGTTGAAGGATTGAATGGATTTGGATAATTTTGAGAGAGTGAGAAGGAAGTCGGGGTATTGGAATTATTTTCATGATTATAGATTCCTACAGTATTTAACTTTTTTTGGATAATTAAGCCATCATCACCCGCAGCAAATAATTGCTTACTTTTTTCATCATACATAATTTTTCTGAAATTTACATCCCTACTAATATATTCAAAATTTTTACAAGAGAAATCAATGTTCCAGCTATGTCCTGCGTTAGTAGTCTTAAGAATCGTTCCATATTGTCCCGAACAATAACCTATACTATCACTAATAAAACAAATTGAATTGAAATGTATTGAAAGTGGAAGATCATTTGGTAATAACGAATAATCCCAATTATTTCCACTATCAGTGGTTTTCATTATAAACTGAGAGTATGACTGACTATAATTTAATCCTGAAGCAAAACCTGTTTGGTCATTAATAAAATGAATGTCACTGTATGCAATGAAACCCGATAAATTTCGCTTGGAAATGTTTTGCCAATTATTACCTCCATTTGTAGTCCTAAACATTCCTCCTTCGCCAGCTACATACAATTTGTTTTCATTAATTACTTGTAAATTAAAAAATTGTCCCGTAGGCATGCTATCCTTTTCAATCGCACTCCAATTAACACCGCCATTAGATGTTTTTAAAATCTTACCCGATGAGCCGACAGAATATCCATAATCTTCGTTAGCAAATTCAATATCCACCAAATAATAATTTATGTTCGAATGCAATTCTATCCAACTAATACCATTGTTGCTTGTTTTCAAAATTTTACCGCTTTCTCCAGCAATATATCCATTATTTTGATCATGAAAGTATATCCCAAACATTTTTTCACCACCCGGGATTGAGATACTATCTATACTAAAATTTGAATTATTTATTTTAAAAATACGATTGTTTAACCCTACTATATACGAATAGTTATCAGCTATTGATAAATCTCTAATATTATCATAGAATCCATTTTTCTTCGAGTCCCAGTTTACACCACCATTTGTTGTTAAGTAAATAGCCCCGTTATTACCAACTGCTGCACCAATTTCATTATTCCAAAAATCCATTGCATAAATCTCATCATCTAGATTTGTATTTATACCAAATGACCTCTGAAAGCTAGTCCCGAAATTAGTGCTTTTCCAAATACTATCTCTTGATGCAGTATAAATAGTTTGGGGATCCGTAATTTTGGCTGCCATAGTAGTATGAGGTGCTGATGGCACAGTAAAATCCTGCCAGGAATTACCTCCATTCGTTGTTTTAGACCAAAATTCAAAATTGTGATAAATAATGCCTATATCAGAGTTGTAGAAGAATAAATTCTGCAGGTAATGATTATAATTTAATATATTCCAGGTTTGCCCGGAATTTGTGGTTTTATATAACCGGGAAGGCCCCTGGAAATGAAATATTATTCCAGCGTAACCTACATTATCATCAACAAATTTCATTCTATGAGAAAATATTGTATCATTAGTCATCCAGTTTAAACCAGCATTTGAGGAAATTCTTAACTTTGTATCTTCCTGACTTGCTGACATATATATTCTGTCATCGGAAAAAAAATGAATATTATCATTTCTTATACTATAAATGGTATTATATGTAGAATCAATGATCATACTCCATTGATCACCTGCATTAGTTGTTTTAAGAACTCTATTACTATATGTCGATATTACACCGGTGTTTTGATCTTTAAATGAAATACTTAAAGATGTACCGTTAAAATCATTTTGAACAACTATCCATGTATTTCCTCGGTTAGTTGTCTTTAATGTGATACCTCCACCACCGGCTACTATGATGGTATTTTGATCCAAAAATTTTACAGTAAAGTAATTACTACCGGCGGGTTTAGGATTTATATAATTCCATCCGTTATTAGCATTTGCAGTCTGACTAAAAATATATATAAACAAAAAAGGTAGTAGTATTTTCCCCATACCTTGATTTAATTACTCATTGTATAGCAAAAACTACGCCAAAATAAAAATGGAGATTTTGATAAAATATGATGTTATTGATGAAAGGAAGTAAAGTTGCTAAGTGGAAAAAGAAAGCGGTGGTACTACATTAAAATGGATACCTTAACCTCTCCCCGCTCCGGTAAAACCGGAGCTTCCCCTCTCCTTGTTAAGGAGAGGGGGCAGGTGAAGTATAAAATAGAATAGGATTAGGTATTCTTATGTTAAGCGACCCTCCCCTACCCCTCTCCCGCATGAAGTGCGGGATAAACTGGGAGGGGAAAATAGATTACTTCCATGGGTTCGTTCCCCAGATCTCGATGTCGTTGATTAAGGCTCTTTGGGGGAGGCGAAGGGCGAGGCAGATGGATTCCGCTACGTCTTCCATCCTCATATATACTCCTTTGCCGCCGGATTTAATTTCCGATTCCGGCTTCTCGCGGGTATCCACAGATGAGGGACTAATTGTCAGGACACGGATATTTTTGGGGCGAACTTCCTTATTAAGACAGTCGCTGAATGCATTCAGGGCGTGCTTCGACGCGGAGTACGCAGTGCCGCCTTCGTAGCCGCGCTTTCCTGCGGTAGAGGAAATATTCATTATGGTGCCGCTCTCCTTTTCTATCATATATGGTAGAACAAGCTTAGTAAGGTATATCACACCACGAAGATTCGTGCCGATGATTCGGTCGAAGTCCTCCATTTTCAGGTCGGTGACATTAGCTCTTCCGAATTGCGCCGCGTTATTTATCAATATATCCACAGTGCCGAAAGCTTTGACGGCTTCATCGATTATCCTGTCACAGTCTTTTTCATTGGATACATCGGCTTCGACCAGGATAACATTACTTTCATCGCATTTAAGGAACGGCAGTACTTCATCCAGATCATTACGTTTCCGGGAAACGAGAACAAGCTTTGGATTATCTTCGGAGAGGTTAATTGCTGTTGCCCGTCCGATGCCCCGTGAGGCACCGGTCAGGATTATTACTTTATCTGTAAGAGATTCCATAAACTTCTAATTAAACAAAATCGCCATACTTAGTAGGCTCGAGCTCGCTAAGCGCCTGCTCGGCCTGCTCGTGATTCGGAGGTACACCGTGCCACTGGTACTTGTCTTCCATAAAGGAAACGCCTTTACCCATAAACGTCTTGGCAATTATCACAGTTGGTCCATCTTTAAAATCCTTCGCAGCTTTAATAGTATCAAGTATTGCCTGCATATCGTGTCCATCGAGGTCATACACTTCCCAGTTGAAAGCGCGGAATTTATCGGCAAGCGGTTCTATCTCCATAACTACGTCAGTTCTATTATCTATCTGGCAGTGGTTTCTATCAACAATCATAGTGAGGTTATCGCATTTGTGATGTGCCGCAGTCATCATAGCTTCCCATATCTGTCCTTCCTGGAGCTCCCCGTCACCGCAGACACAATACACGTGATTTGGCTTTCCGTCGAGCTTGAGTGCAAGCGCTACACCGACAGCAATAGAAAGACCCTGTCCGAGCGAACCTGAGGCGATCTCAACACCGGGAACGCCGTGGGTTTTAGGCGGGGCGGGATGTCCCTGGAGACGTCCATTAATCTGGCGGAGAGTGCTGAGCTCTTTGATGTCGAAGTAACCTCTTCTCGCAAGAATAGGATACCATACCGGAGCAATGTGCCCTATCGAAAGAAAGAAGTAATCCCGTTCACCCATTTCAGGATTCTCATTATCTATATTCATAAGATTAAAATACAGCGCGGTGAAAATGTCAGCCATTCCGAGCGGTCCGCCGGAGTGCCCTGTCTGCGCGATATTTAGCTCATTTATTATGTCGCGCCTTATCTGGCGAGCCATTTCATTTAGTTCGTCAACGGAATTTAATTGCGGGTTTTTACTCATTACTTTTGGGTTTTTTTAATAATTCTACGATAGGATTAATATGTCTAAGCAATATAATTAAACTTATCGAGGAACTGAAGACAAATAATAATTCCTTTATAGCAGTGTAATAACCGTCACTTTGACCGGGAAAATAACCGTACGTGGTGTCCATAAGAATGCCCGGAAAGAACAAAGCTGCGATTGGCGCGAGAATAGTGGCGGCAACATTCGCCCAGTGTACATTCTTTTTTATCAAGTAAGTAATCAAAAATCCGATACCCCAGATGACGACCAGCCAGAAATTAATAAGAACCGAAACCCCGGCTGCCGTGGCAAGTCCCCTACCCCCTTTGAAGCGCAGGAAGATAGAATAATTATGACCGATGACCAGCAGTACAGCCGGGAGAATGATAAAAGGAAACTCAAAATTTAAAACAAAGATCAAAATACCCACGGGAATCAATCCTTTGAGGAAATCGAGAAGGAAAACTGCAATACCCGTGAGCTTAGAGCCGGTGACATCGAAGGAATTCATAGCGCCGACATTGCCGGAGCCTTCTTCTATTATATTCTTACCGTGGCGTTTTTTGAGAATGACAAATGCGGTTGGGAACGAGCCTATAACATAGCAGGCGATACAAACTGTGATATAAAACAGGATAAAACCTTCCATTAATTATATAGCCCGCGGCCTTGCAACCATAATGCCGGATTGCTTTTTATTTCCCATCAGGTAGCCTTTCAGTTCCTCGCCGCTGATGACAACTTCCTTCATAGGGAGAGAGGCGTGCATAAAGTAAGTTCCGCCGCCGTCTTTATAAACAAAACCTGTGTGAGTGATGTCGAGACCACCGATGTCAGTAGTGGTTCCGATGATGTCGCCCGTCTGCAGAAGGTCATAGAACTGATCGACTTCTGATTTGGGAATGTAGTGCATTTGCCGGGAATTCAGCGAAGCTTCCACTTCTTCCATCGCCTGGAAATTCGCCGGGTCATTTTTCAACTGCTTGTATGAGTTAGGGTTGGAGGTCATAAAATTTATGGTCTTAATGTAAGGCGCGCCGCCAATACCGGCAGTAATATCCTCGAGAACTCCCTTCTCCTGGTTGTCATATATCCAGTCGGAGAAGTAATGCAGGCGTGACGGGTAGCCGTCCATTTTACCGTTGCGGTAGCGAATGAATTCCAGCTCTTTCTTATAATCTTCGAATTCGGTTTTACCTTTTTTGATGAGCCTTGCCATAATCAGAGTATTCTCAACGAAAGTAACACAGTCCAGCCCGGTGACTTTTACAACGAGGCTTTCATTTACGTTTTCATCGAGAGTACCGCCTACATATTCGGTGCCAATGAAAGATTTTCCTACTTCAGCAATGAGCTCGTCCATCGGGAGATCCCTTAAGGATGCATCGAAGGATTTGAGTATTTTTTTGCACTTCATATCTTCGTAATCATCGAAGGGCAGCGCTTTTAAGGCTGATGTGCCGAACCTGCTGATGAAAACTCCTGAAATCGACATCATCGCTGCGCCTTTTAAAAAGTCTCTTCTATCCATATTTCATTCAATATTTTAATACGATTTAAATTTTATTAATTTAAAATAATAAATTTATCTAAGGAATATAAATGAAAAACCAATCCAAGAATTCAAAAATAAAGATCCGCAAAGCCGGTAAATCCGACGGGAGAGCATTCCTGGGCCTTATAAATGAGCTTGCTGATTTTGAGAAGCTTGATCCCCCGGATAAAAAAGCTCAAAAACGCATACTAAAGGACGCATTTTCAGAAAAGCCGCTAATTAATGTACTCCTGGCTTTTGACCATAGTTCCGGTGGAAGGTCCGGAAAAAGAGCCATCGGGTATGCTATATATTTTTATACATATTCCTCATTCCTTGCAAAACCTACGCTGTACCTTGAAGATGTGTATATTTCTGAGGATTACAGGAGCAATGGCGTGGGAAGGATGTTTTTTGCTGAACTCAACAAAGCGGCAAAGAAGAAAAAGTGCGGACGAATGGAGTGGGCAGTCCTGGACTGGAACGTGAACGCGATAAAATTTTACGATAAGCTTGGAGCAAAGCCGCTTACAGAGTGGATATATTACAGGAAGGTGCTGTAAATCCTTAACCCTGTTTGCCAATACGTCCCAAATGTGTATTGTGGAAAGAGTCAATATGTTTTAGCCCGTACCCAAGCATCCGGTCAAAGCTTGAATGCGCAAATATTATCAACCCTGCGAATTGCATTATTTGATCCACGGTAATCAATCCAGTCAGATAAAGGATTATGGCGATGGTTTTACTATGGAATACATTGTAGATAAGGGCACCGGTCTTGCTATTAATGAGATATCCGAGAAGTCCAATGTCCGGAGAAAGAAAAAAGACAGCAAACCACCACCAAGGAATATCCAGAGAAGTGAATAAATAAATCGACAGAGCCAGCATCGCGGCTTCTTCAAGCTTTAAAACATTTTTCATTTCAGAATATTAAAATGGAGAATCTTCATCATCATTACCCTGCGACATAGGTGGGATCTCTATCACAGGATGTTTTGATTGATTCTCAAACTTCGCGAACTCATCCAGGAATATCAGATCGAAGTCTCCTGTAGGACCGTTTCTCTGCTTACCGATAATAATCTCGGCTTTGCGCTTGAGTTCTCGGTGATCGGGGTTGTCCGCGTCGTATTTCATACCCATAATTGGACGGTGCACGAACATAACTAGGTCAGCATCCTGCTCGATAGCTCCTGATTCACGAAGGTCGGCGAGCTGCGGGCGTTTTTCCTTGCCCCGCTGTTCTATGCCTCTATTAAGCTGGGCACAGGCGACTACGGGTATGTCTAACTCTTTCGCGAGAGCTTTCAAGCCCCTGGAAACGTATGCAACCTCAAGGTCTCTACGCTCCGCACTATCGGGACCTTTTACAAGCTGAAGGTAATCAACGATTATCATTTCAATGTCATTGTCCTGCTTCATTCGCCGGGCTTTCGCACGCAGCTCAAGGATGGAAAGTTCGCTAGAGTCGTCTATGTATAGATTCGTCTTCAGCTTATGGTATGTATTAAGAACCTTATTCCAGTCTTCGGGTGATGATTTGCCGGACTTTAATTTTTTTCCGTCAACCCGGGCTTCACCCGCAAGGAGTCTAAGAATGAGTTCCCGGACAGACATTTCAAGAGAAAAAATACCTATTGATTTATTGTGATCGACTGCGGCATTACGGGCGATATTCATCGCGAAAGCTGTTTTTCCGTGGGAGGGACGTCCTGCAATAATTACAAGCTCCGATTTCTGAAGCCCCACCGTCATCTCATCGAGTCTTTCATATCCGGTTGGAATTCCAATTATACCGCTTTTATTGCTGCGCTGATCACCCAGCTCGGCGATCAGTTTCTCAATCTCTTCTTTTACGGAAATAATCTTCTTTTTGGAAAGTGACTCCGATATGTCAAGTATCTTCTGTTCTGCCTCATCGAGAATATTAAAGGTATTAATGGTCGGATCGAAGCATTTATTTACTATCCCGGAGGATATGCTGATAAGGTAGCGGAGTATGAACTTTTCGTAAATGATCCTGGCGTAATAATCGGTATTCGCGGAAGTAGATACTCCCGCGCTTAGCTCAATGATGTAATCCACACCTCCTATCTCATCCAGTTTACCCATTCTCTTTAGCTCTTCCTTAAGTGTATTCGGGTCTACTGGTTCATTCTTTTCGTCCAGGTTAATCATTGCCTGGAATATAATGCCGTGAGAGGGTCTGTAGAAATGCCTGTGGTCAAGTATCTGGAGGACCTCGTTCATTACGGAATTGTCCAGCATTACCGCGCTCAGGATCTTCTCTTCAAGGTCGAGGGCATTTGGGGCTATCCTGCCTTCGCCGAGGTCTTTGCTTTCATCAGGCAGCTCTATTAATTGAAGGTTATGTTTCTTTGACTTTGCCATTATTTATTTTCTTTCATCATTTTATCGTATTCGGCTCTGAGAAGCTGTACATCTTCCCAGGCAGGTTTTTTCCAGTGAGGATTTCTAAGTAAGGCGGCAGGATGATAAGTAACCATCATTTTTATTCCATTATACAGGTGGAATTTCCCCCGCAGTTTTCCAAGCGGCTCCTTTGTTTTCAAAAGTGTCTGTGACGCAAAGGTACCAAGTGCGAGAATAAGCTTTGGTTTAATTAATTCAAGCTGTTTAACGAGGTACGGTTCACACTGCTCTATTTCATATGGCAATGGGTTGCGGTTATCGGGCGGACGTGATTTGAGAATATTCGCGATAAAGACTTCATCCCGCTCGAAATTTATCGCCTGCAGAATCTTGGTCAGAAGCTGTCCCGCGCGTCCAATAAATGGTTTTCCCTGTTTATCCTCTTCCGCACCGGGCGCTTCACCAACGCATACAATGTCTGCATTCGGATTGCCGGTACCAAAGACAAAATTGGTGCGTGTCTTCCAAAGGTCGCATTTTTGGCAGTCCTTTATGGCTTCTCGTAATTCATCGAGGGTCGAAGAATTCATCCAGTCTTCCTGCGTAAAAATATATGTACCCGCGCCCTCTCTAACGAGCGTGCCGTCTTCCGCAATTTTTGAGCCGGTAGCCTGAATTGTTTTTTTCTTTGCCATACCTGTATTGTTCTCTGCAGGAATATTGTAATCCCCGTCAGAGGCTTCGATCTCACTTTCAAAAATATCCAACGGGCTGTACTTTTCTTTGTACTTTAGATAATTAATAGCCCCGTCCAATATCTTATGGATGTCACTCAAAGGAGAATGTTGTTTGGTTTTAACAAATATACATAAATATCAGTGATACGACTGTTTATAAGTAGTCGGAAATTTGTGAATAACTTAATAAAATTGTTAATTACTTAGAGGAGTTTGTCAATAATCTTGTTAGCAACATCATATTTTGACATTAATGGCAGGTTTTCCTCGGATTCTTTGTCTATTATTGTGACGATGTTGGTATCGGTCCCGAATCCGGCTCCTTCAGTGTTCGGATTATTTAAAACGATAAAGTCGAGGTTTTTCTTATTTAGCTTTTCGCGCGCGTTTTCTACTCCATTATCCGTTTCCATCGCAAATCCGACAAGCTTAAATCCATTCTTGTTTTTGCCGAGGTAGTCCAAAATGTCGGCTGCTTTACCAAATTCAAATACGAACCTGTCCCGGTTTTCCTTCTTTATCTTATTGTCCACGGAATCCACAGGAACAAAATCCTCCACCGCCGCCGTCATTATTATGATATCCTGATCACCCATAAATTCTTTGACAGCATCAAACATCTGCTCACCTGTCTCCACATTTATCCTTTGAACACCATACAAATCTTCGAGATGAACTTTCCCGGCAATCAGTGTCACCTCCGCTCCCCTGTCCCGCGCTGCCTTTGCAACTGCAAACCCCATCTTACCTGATGAATGATTTGTAATGAATCTCACAGCATCGATGTACTCCAGTGTTGGTCCGGCTGTCACCAGAACTTTCCTTCCCTTCAGATCCTCCTGCCTCAGCAGCTCATTTTTTACATACTCAAAAATATCTTCAGGTTCAGCCATCCGTCCAATGCCTATAAGACCGCTGGCGAGCTCTCCTGCTTCAGGATCTATAATCTTATAACCACGCTTTTGCAGAGCTTTAAGATTTTCCTGAGTGATCTCATTTTTATACATATCATCGTCCATTGTCGGAGCGATGACCAGCGGGCATCTTGCCGAGAGCACCGCAGCCAGAAGAAAATTACCGCTTTCACCGTGGACAATCTTAGCGATAGTATTAGCGGTTGCCGGAGCAACTACAAATATATCCGCCCATAAACCCAGGTTTACGTGCCAGGTACGGGTATCTACTTTTTCTACGTTTTCGAGATCATCTTCCTGCGGGAGGAGATTGATGAGAACTTCATTCTTTGACAGGGCTGAGAGAGTTACGGGGGAAACAAATTTAGTCGCGGAGGGTGTCATAATGACCTTTACCTCCGCTCCTTCCTTCACAAAATATCTTACCAAGTAGCATACTTTATAGGCGGCTATGCCGCCGCTGATACCTAATAATATTTTCTTTCCTTTTAGCATTCTGCTAAAAATTACTCTTCATCCCTGTATCTGAACTCAAGCTCATTGTCCATCATTTCCTGAATTGCCTGGATGGTCGGTTTATTTCTCATTTCAAAGTCCAATGAGATATTGAGCTTATCCTGGTTCATTATGGTATCGTCTTCGGTTTCCTTTTCTATAACAGGTTGAAGTCTTTGCCCTAATTCGACTTTGCGCTCATCATTGATGTGCCTGGCGCGTCTGGAACATATTACCGTCGATTCATACACATTTGCTGCATTCTCTTCGAATTTCTGCAGATCTAATGTTTTCATTGCCATTGTCTGATCCTCGTTTGTTTAATTTAATTTAATATTATTTCTTCTACTTCATTTACAGCTTTATCCAGGTCATCATTTACCACCTGGTGATCGAACTTCTTTCCTTCTTCCATTTCCATATCTATCCTTTTCAGCCGCTCTTCAATGTGATCATTTGGTTCGGTACCTCTGTTTTTAAGTCTCTCCCTCAAAGTCTCTTTATCCGGAGGCTTTATGAATATCAATACTGCTTTACTGCCATAAATTTTTTTTAATGAAAGAGCGCCTTTTACATCTATGTCAAATATCAAATCCTTATCTTTTTGAATGACATCATCCACAAACGTTTTCAAAGTACCGTAATAATGGTCATTAAACAGCTTCTCAAACTCCACAAGGTCATCATCATCGATCCGGTCTTCAAACTCCTTCTTTGAGAGAAAAAAATAATCCACACCCTCGGTTTCATTTTCTCTTTTGGGCCTGGATGTAGCAGAAACCGAAAAAACAAGTTCAGGATGTTTTTCCAGGATCCTTCTTACAATAGTGGTCTTTCCTGCGCCGGATGGAGCTGAAATAACAAAAAGCATTACAGATCTTTAATTGATTTATTCGACATTTTGCAGCTGCTCCCGAATCTTTTCAAGCTCTTCCTTCAAAACAGATGCTGCCTGTGAAATTTCCGCGCTCATCGATTTTGAAGCTATTGTATTTACTTCCCTGTTCATCTCCTGCACGAGGAATACAAGCCTTCTTCCCGCGAGCTCATCCGAATCTATATACTCTTTGAAATACTTTAAATGACTATCCAGCCGGGTACTTTCTTCACTTATGTCGAGTTTGTCCGAAAGCAGAACAAGCTCCATTTCAAGCCTCTTCTCATCTATAAGCTCTTTATCTGCCAATAAGGTTTCCATCTTCTTAACCACCTTTTCCTTGGCAACCGGCTTATTAACCTCAGAAATCCCGAGGATCCTTTCAGTTTCCTTACCAATGAAATCAATTCTTTTCAACAAATCTTCCCGTATATGGTCTCCCTCTTTGACCTTCATTTCAATCACGTCGTCAACTGCCTTATTCAATAATTCCGATATAAAAGCAAATTCTTCATCCGAAACGTCGGCAGTATCATTCATATCCAGCACTTCTGAAAACTTCAGCAAATGCTCCAGCCCGATCTCACCATTCACACCGGTTTTACTTTTAAGCTCCTCCAGCATCTTGTAATAATACATTGCGGCATCTTCGTTCACCTTTACCTGGTAATCTGCCGAGCCGTCCGTCTTGACATTCAGTGAAGCGTTGATCTTTCCGCGTGATATCTTTTTCTTGATTACGTCCTTTAGCTGAAAGTCTTTTGAGGACAGATACCTGGGATATTTAAAGCTTATTTCACAAAACCTGTTATTAACCGATCTTAATTCGACTGAATAGTTCTTTCCGTCAAAATCACCTTCAGCTTTGCCGTAGCCGGTCATGCTAATAATCATACTAAGACTCTGCCTCCATCAACCACAAAGATATGCCCGGTAATGTATTCATTTTCTTCTGCAAGGTAATTTATTAAACTAGTAATGTCTTTTGCTTTTCCAAATTCTTTCATTGGGTACTTTTTAACTTCCAGCGGGTCCACCGTATGATTAGGGTCATCTTCTATCACTATCGTTCCGGGAGCAATCCCGTTTACCAGTATCTCCGGAGCCAGTCTCCGCGCCATTATCTTTGTGAGCTTATGAACGCCGGCTTTTGATGCGGAATACGGAATGAATTTTGGCCAGTTTAGAATGCCTCCGAGAGAACACAGATTAATGATCCTTTTCCTGTTTTCTCTTTCAGCTCCTGCCCCGCTATCAAGCATTAATTTTGCGCCTTCCTGCGAACAAAAAAGAGTGCCCTTGAGATTTATCCCCAGAACTTTATCGATCAACTCTTCCGTTATATCAAAGAAATCCACTTCCTCAAACACCGCCGCGTTATTAACAAGCATATCGAGAGAGCCTATTTCTTTACGTACGATCTCAAACATAGACTTAACTTCACCGGTTTTACTAACGTCGGCTTTAACGGGGTAAGCCTTAACGCCAAGTTTTTCAATCTCTCCGGCTGTCTCCGCGACGGCATCCGGGGATGAACCATTATAGTTTAGAACTATATCAAATCCTTTCTCGGCAAGTGAGATGGAAATATCCTTACCCAGCCGCCTCACTCCACCGGTCACCAATGCGATCTTATTGCCCATTATCTGTAATCTCTACGAATTGTGAAACTCAATGAACTGCGCCCCGGCGCACCTTGTGCCCTTGGGATGAATCGAACATCCGACACTCGGTTTAGGAAACCGATGCTCTATCCACTGAGCTACAAGGGCAAAATTCAGTGAATTTAGAAGATAATTTGATTTTTATACTTATACAATTCAATAATTTAGATAAGGCTGGGTTGGTGTAAATAGTACAGAAGGATTGGCTTAAAAATGCGTGTATCAGGCGGATTTATTGGGCTTCAATCGAATTTCCGCTGATTTGTCCGCCTTTTGGTGTAATTTCTGTGATGGTCTTATAAAATATGCTTTCCTGACGGATTTTGAGGTATTTTCCGTTAGGATCTCCTCCCCATCTTCCAATGACAGTTTTTACATTTCTGCCAACGTGGAAAGATACGCTCACTACCTGCCCGTATAATTCCTTCATTTTTTCGTTGTACTTTGTCAGCTTCATATACAAAAATAACAAAAGCTAAATTAACGTACAATTCAAAGCAGAAATGCAGAAAATGAATTACATACAGGTGTATATATTATACCTATCTTACTTTCTCATTTTTAACCGAGAAGGATCCAATAACTTTCATTCCGTTACTGTCATTTACATCCACCTCACCACATATTCGCTCTTCATCGATGCGGTTTATTTTTACCGATCCCACTTCTGCCCCATTCAGGGATGTTACGTATGTGCTGCCTTCTGAAGTTTCTATCCCCACAGAAAATTGATTACCTGTTTCGCCACCGTCCATTGTATACTCACCTTCTGTCAGCTCTGTACCTTTCATATTAAAAACCATTATGACTACTTTTATTTCATCGCCTTCCGGTTTTCTGAAATCCCCATCGCGAGATTTGTCGAAATTCAGAAAAATAGCGCGGTATGAGTTATAAGTTTTGTTATAGTTTCCGTACGCATATTTATGTGGGAAACCGTTTTCATAATCGATCTTATCATTCTTTACCGAAGTTAAAGCCGTATTTTCAGGACAGTCATCACTGTATGATTTTTCAACGCTGCCTGAGTTAAGAGTAAATAACGCCAGGCAAAGAAGTGTAATAAACGGTAATGCAATTCTCATATTAAAACAATTTTAAAGTTTTTTAATGAATCTGTCTGCAATCCCAATCACCTGCTCAATTTCCTGTATGTTATCAGGTGATGCGGCTTTTATGGAAAGCTTATCTTTTAAAATCACCACGTTAAACCCGCGTTTTTTTTCTATCTGAAGAAGAGCTTTCTCTATATCGCCATCGATAAGCTCTGATGAATCTTTGTTCCATGAAGTCAATACAGTAAAAGCTTTATTTACTTCAGAGCTTCCGTTTACCTGAGCTTTTTCTAGAGACGGCAGTATTTCATAAACTTCCGGATCCATCATCATTTTCAGTAAATTTGAATTTACCGGTACCAGACTTTTCAGATCTCCCAGTTTATGGAGTTCTCCGCTTCCAATGAAAAGAGTGTGATCGTGCCTTAGCTCACTACACTCCAGTTTCATAAATCTAACCACACTGCCGGGAGCGCTAAGGGCTTTGTAGTATGAAGTAAGTATCCATTTTTTCCGGTTAGAATCCCCCTGCAACCGAAAGAATACACCAATTTCAGGCTTGATCTCGATGGTATAGTTCATCCTTAAACTATACTTCCTCAGCTCTTCCTCAAACTTCTTTCTTTTAACACCTGAGCGGTATACAAAGAACACGAAAACTGCCGTAGAAAGGAACGAAATTGAAATCGCGAATATTAGTTCTATCAATTTGGTAAATTTAATTTTACCAAATTAACATTTACGGAATACATAAAAAACACTCATTATTATTGCTCTCAACCTATTGAATTGCCGTCAAATAATGCTCAAATCCCACAATCAGGTCTGTTTCGGGTTCCTCCGGAGGTCCTGACCTTTCCCCTGTCATTGGCACTTCCCTGCAGACCAGCTTATTATCCTTGAAATAGTAATGCTCGGTAAGCATTGGATCTGACCCATAGGTCGTAACCTCAAAACAAATGGGATAACCTCCAGAAACATATATTTCCTCAGCGAAACCTGATGCATCGATTGATAGCTTTACCAGATCACTGTCCACATAAAACGCAGTGATCCCGGTTCCGTCTTCCAGTGTAGCATTTACTGTTTTCGCGTTTATCAATTGATGAGCTATAGTGAATTTCATCTCATCTATCCTTTGTACTTCTTCATCATCACATCCATTTATTGATCCTCCTTCGGGATTTGTCGATTCATCTGTAGCAATTGTACCGTCATCCATAATTACATACGTAATGTCCATTTCTATGTCTTTATATCCTTCACCTTCGATGAGTATTTCATCTGTCCCGGTAACATTAACATTACCATTCTCAGATATAGCCGCCGTAAGCATACGGGCAGTTGTGAGACTTTCGGGGAATTTCGCAACCATCACTTCGCTGATCTTTTTTCCTTCGGTTGAATACGTGGCCAGGAAATATTTTTCCGCGGTATGCTTTTTTGTGTGAATGATTATTGCTATGTAATTATCCGTCTTTTTTAATAAGCCGTATGCCCCTACAGAATAGAACCCATCGCCTCTATTTCCTACAACCGGGTAACTCGGATCAAAATACTTTTGAGTGAGTTCGGGTTTAATACCGGCTGTATTTATGTCCTTAGAGGGAATTGTATTCGGAAGACTAATCTGTTCAAAATTATCAATAAAGGCTTCGAAATCTGGTTCAGCTGAAAATACACTCCCATAGAGAACGGCAGCAACAATCAAGAATATACACAAAAATGTAGTTTTCATAGTTATATTTTTAATTTCTATATCAATCTATCAAACTTTGAGCATATAATAAAATCAAAGTAAGTACATTTGTTGCATAAGTAAAAACCCGCATTCATATAGTTCAAATACGGGTATTCAGGGGTAAAATTGAAAAAATTACTTTATAAGAACCATTTTTCTCACTTCTGACAATCCATTGTAACTTATCCTGTAATAATAAACCCCGGCACTAATATTTCCCGCATTGAAATTAACTGAATATGTATCTGCGTTGTATGATCCGTTTACCAGTTCACTCACCGTCTTTCCCGTAATGTCAAATACTTCCAGCTTTACATTACCGCTCTCCGGAAGCGCAAAATCAATTTTCGTCGATGGATTAAACGGGTTGGGGTAGTTCTGTGAAAGTGAGAATGTTTCCGGGATTTCATTGATGGTATTTTGAACACCTGTCAGCTGGGAGTATTTAATAACTAATCCGTCAGATTGGGTTCCATTTCCATCGCTGTATCCGGCAGTAT
>JAEYVS010000188.1 GCA_023429265.1 Bacteroidota bacterium
CGATCTTTAGCTCATTTTCTATCTGCTGCTTTTCAAGGTACTCCTCGAATAAGATCGAATTTTCTATGGATATTACTGATAGATTTATTATCGATTCCAGAAATTCTATGTCTTCCGTTGTAAAACCTGATCTGTTCAGCTTATTCCCAAGACAGATAACATTGTCGAGCTTGCCATCATTAAAGGTAGGTACTATCAGCGCGTAATTATTTTTTGCAAGGTATTGAATGAATTCATTCGGACAATCTTTAGTAATTACCACCGGGGCATTGAGTTCTTCCAGCTCTGACAGATCGAATTTCTCGATATCAAAGACTTTTTTCTCATTTAATAATCTGAAATTTTCAGACCGGTATTTACTGAAGATCAGGAAGTCTTTGATGCCGAAATTTCCCAAAAGCGTGTAGCTCAATAGCTTTATTATCTTGTCCCTGTTTACAACCGTTGAGTTAAATTCCTTGCCAAGTTCAAACAGTGATTTGAGCTGGTTAACCTTGTTACCCAGGGATAGGTTGAGTCTCTTTATTTCGTTAAACTTAATTGTATTCTCTATTGATGAAGCCGATAGGTTGAGCAGGGTCTCAAGGAATATAACCTCATTCTTATTTAAAACCTCATCACCTTCCTTCTGAGAGATTTTCTTCCCAAGACATAATACCCCAATAAGCTTTTTATCGAAATATATCTTGAAGAAGTTTAGGAGCCCTTTACTTTCAAAATACTCCCTGTCGAGGTCATTTATGTCATTAACGCAGAATACCGGCTCTTTGGGCAGCGAAACTTCTATCCGTTTCTCCTCTTCTCTTAGGCTGATGCCTTTTGATGATTCTACCGAATAAATCTCTTTTTCCCCGGCTTCTTCTTTAATTAACACCATACCTTTGGTGATAAGCATTTTCCCCATAATACTAAGAAGGATATTGCCAAGTATGAAGCTCAGGTTAAGGTTGCTATTAATAAGCTGGGAGAACTCTATGAGTGAGTCCAGTTCGAGTTGTTTATTTGATTCCTGTTGTGTCATCCGGGAAATAGCAGGAAGTTTTAGTTGAGCTGTTAAGCTGTTAGGGTAAAAACTTTGTAAGTATCAGAGAGTTTATGTCGGGCTTTTTGTGAAGATATACTATGTCACTCATGAATTTTTTCATCAACGGGATTCCGAGACCGCCTACCTGGAAATTCTCGAAGTATTTATTCATATCAGGTTCATTTGCTTCATTGGGATTAAAGCTCTCACCGTGGTAATTAATGGTGATCTTTATTTGTCCGCTGTTTGTATCGACCTTAATTTCAATTTCTTCGGAATCGTTATGCTTATGTGTATACTTAATTATGTTAGTGCAGGCTTCATCCACCGATAGCACTATCTGGTTTGCCATAGTAGGATCAAACCCCATTTCGAGGGCTTTTTCCTCTACAAAGCTCCTTATCTGTGCCAGATTTTTTGTTGAGCTGTGAATCGTTATTTTATTATTGCCTCCCAAATTCATTCGTTCATTATATCATTCTTTTCCCCCGCCCGATGCGGTATCATTCGTATGTCCATTGTTAAATTTTTCCAGTGCTGCAGATTCTTCTTTATATATCTCAAATAATACAGGGAATCCAAGCATGTCGAAAATATTGTAAATTTTGTCGCTCATATTGCTAAGTTTAATGTCCCCCTGGTTTTCCCGCATAGGCTCAATAAACGCCATAAATACTCCCAATCCCGCGCTGCTGATATAGCTCAGTTTATCAAAATTAACCACCAGACGGTAATTTTTGTCATTTATCATGTCCTCAAAGCACTTTTCCAGTTCCGTGGACGTATGAGCGTCCAGGAATCCTTCCAGGTGCAGGACCGTTATTCCATCAGTCTTTTTAAGCTGGATGTTAAACTCTTCCATTCTTAACTTGTTATTTGAGTTATATATTGAGCCTCAAAATAACAACAATCAACTACATATTCTATGCTAAATACCAATATTTTGTTCATTCCCTGGATTTGTTTGCGGCAAAGTACTTCAAATTCCATAGAATATAATTCGTATTAATGGTATATTTGTTGCATTCGATGAAAAAGTACATAGATTTAATAAATAAAGAAAAGAAGCTGATTATTGGTGCTTTGTCCGGGACTTCAGTTGATGCGGTAGATGTGGTTCTAGCTGAGATTAAAGGAAATGGTGAATCCACCGAAATAAGTATCCTGAATTTCGATTCGTTTCCAATTCCACGAGATATTAAAGATTTTGTTCTGGAAAATTCCGATAATAACACGGCATCCCTCCGTAATATCAGCCAGCTGAATTTCCTTTTGGGCAATCTATTCGCTGATAAAATTTTGGATTTCCTGAAGAATAATGATCTGAATGCAAAAGATATTGATCTGATCGGTTCGCACGGACAAACTGTCCACCATATTCCTAAGCCGGAAGATTTGTTTGGTTACAATATTAAATCCACTTTACAAATAAGTGATCCGTCTGTCATTGCGAATAAAACCGGTATCATAACCATCGGGGATTTCCGGACTGCGGACATGGCTCTCGGTGGACAGGGAGCCCCCCTCGTTCCTTACCTGGATTATATTTTATTTAAAAGCAGTGAAAAGAAAAGGCTGCTCATAAACATTGGCGGCATCTCAAATGTCACATTCATTCCCAAAGACGGGGAGCCAACTGCTTTTGACACGGGACCGGGGAATATGGTCATCGATCGTCTGATGAAGGAGTTCTTTGACAAACCTTTTGATGATAACGGCTCCATTGCGGCAAGCGGTAAAGTAAACGAGAAGCTGTTTGAAAATCTGAAGAGGTTCGATAATTATTATAATGCCGAGCCTCCTAAATCAACTGGGCGCGAGTTTTACGGTGAAAGCTTCGTCGAATACATAATTTCCGTAGCGCACGATGTATCGAATGAAGATATCATCCGAACAGTGACTGATTACACAGCATTTACGATACATTACAATGTGGATAAGTTCGTAAAAGTAAAGCCGGATGAAATTCTCGTCAGTGGCGGCGGCGCGAATAATAAATTCCTTATGGGTGTTCTCAAGGAATATTTTGGAGTCGAAGTAAAACCGCTCGAAGAAAACGGAATAACGCCGGATAATAAAGAAGCAGTTCTCTTCGCTTTTTTGGCGAATGAAACAATTAATGGAAATCCGTCGAATGTCCCTGGAATCTCCGGCGCGGAACGGCCTGCGGTACTTGGTAAAATTTGTTTAGTGTAATAATTTTAAATGAGCGATAAAAAAATAGCGATAGTAACAGGCGGTACGGGTGCTCTCGGTAGAGCCATAGTACACAGGCTTGCCTCTGAAGGTATAAAAGTCTATGTCCCGTCGATTACGATGGAGGAGTTCAAAGCCATATTCGACCGTTCGCAGGATCTATCGGAAGATGTACCCGACATTAAATCCATCTTCAGCTTCGTCTGTGATGCATTGGATGAATCATCTGTCATCGACTTTGTCGACAGTGTCTCTAAACTCGAAGGCGGCAGGATCGATTACCTGATTAATACAGTTGGCGGCATTCATCCTAAAGTACAGATCTCTGATATGGATACAGCTTTGCTTGATATAATGTATGATCTGAATTTTAAGTCGACATTTTGGTTCTCGCGCGAAGTTCTGAAAAGAATGAAGGTTACAGGTTACGGACGCATAATTTCAATTGGAGCTATAGCAGCTCTCGAACCGTCTCCCGGCGTTTTTGCGTACTCAATGGCAAAAGCAGGAGTAATAAATCTTATGGATACGATTTCAGCAGAAAATAAAGATTCTGACATTCGCGCCAATACCATAATCCCAAGTATACTCGATACTCCCGCTAACAGGGAATGGGGAAGTGAAGATGACATTAAAACCTGGGTAAAACCGGAAAACATTGCAGAGATAATTTACTCGTTCTTACAGGACAGTTTTAACGAAGTCCGCCAAAGCACAATTAAAGTCTACGGCAGATATTAATACAATAATAAAATCAAATTAGAAAAAATAAATAATCAACATTGGAAAAGAATCCAAATTTAAAAGTAGTGGTCACCGGTGGAGCAGGTTTCCTCGGTTTCCACATAAATCAAAAGATCGGTGAAATTACCGACCCGAAAAATTCTACATTCTTTGATATAGCAGAGTTTCCTCCGGGAGAATACAATCCTGAAATAAAATGCATCTATGGTGATGTGCGCGACGCAAAGCAAATGGATGAAATGATGAAGGATGTGGACGTGGTCATTCACTGTGCTGCAGCGCTGCCTCTATGGAAAAAGAAGGACATTTACGAAACAAACGTAGGTGGTACACGCATCGTGATGGAAAGTTCTCTTAAAAATAAGGTCAATCGTGTAATTCATATTTCCTCTACGGCAGTTTACGGTGTACCGGATGTTCACCCGCTTTATGAATATCATAACCGTGTTGGCGTTGGTCCTTACGGAGAAAGCAAAGTCCAGGCAGAAGAAGTATGCGAGGAATACCGCGCGAAAGGACTTCCCATCTGTATCCTTCGTCCTAAGAGCTTTATCGGTACCGCAAGGCTTGGCGTGTTTCAGATTTTATATGATTGGGTAGAGTCAGGTGTAAAGATCCCTATTATAGGAAATGGAAAGAACCGGTATCAGTTATTCGAAGTGGAAGATCTTGTTGATGCTATTTTACTCGGTTCGACACTTCCGCTCGAAAAGATTAACGATACTTTCAATGTGGGAGCAAAAGAGTTCAAGACCGTCCGTGAAGACGTAGGCGCGATGTGTGAATATGCGGGAACGGGCTCCCGGGTAATGGGTACGCCTTCGTGGCTTGTAAAGCCTGCGCTGAGCTTATTCGAAAAGCTAGGCATCTCACCTCTGTACAAATGGATCTACGGTACAGCTGATACGGATTCATTCGTATCGATTGAAAAAGCAGAGCAGCAGCTGGGATGGAATCCGAAGTATTCTAATTCAGACGCGCTCATTCGCTCATATCAGTGGTATCTCGACAATAAGGATAAGATACAGCAGGGTACAGGTGTTACGCACAGGATTGCATGGAAGCAGGGTATTCTCAGCTTCTTCAAAAAGTTTTTATAATCTAAATCTTAAAAGTACATAATGAAACAGAAGTTCATAATCGATATCAATCCGTCAACGGGTGAACTGATAGAGAAAATTAAATGCTCATCGAGTGGTGAAATTGCCTCTGCGGTAAAGCTTGCCAGAAAATCTCTCAAAGTATGGAGCAATACTCCATTCAAAAAGCGTGCTGCAGCGATGAAAAAGATTGCTGATGACCTGCACAAAAACCGTGAGAAGATAGGAAAGCTCGTTACTATGGAAATGGGAAAGACTTATAAATCGGCAGTAGGTGAAACTATTGGTTCTTCGTATGGTATTAAGGAACATATAAAACTCGCTGAAGAAGCTTATAAAACTGAAATTCATAAGGAAGAAGACCTCACTACAGAACTCCATCGCGTTCCTGTCGGTGTCGTGGGCGTCATTACTCCCTGGAATTTTCCGGTGGGTATGCCTGAATCACTACTGACTCCGGCAATCCTTGCAGGTAATGCTGTTGTATTCAAGCCTTCAGAAAATACACCTTTAACAGGAAAAGCAATTTATGAAATATATAATAAGCACCTCCCTAAAGGTGTGATAAATCTATTGCAGGGCGCGGGTGAAGTAGGAGACGCGCTCGTTAATTCCGATATTGATATGGTTGGATTCGTTGGTTCACAGGCTGTCGGAAAAAAGATAATGGAAGCTTCGTCGAAAAAGCTCAATAGGCTGGTACTCGAACTCGGCGGAAAAGACCCGATGATTGTATTAAAAGATGCAGACCTCAAAAAAGCTGCCGGGTATGCTGTAAATGGCTCGCTTAGAAATTCAGGACAGGTTTGCGTTTCAATAGAAAGAATATATGTAGATGAAAAAGTAGCTGATAAATTCGAGAAGCTTGTTCTTGAAGGTGTTAAAAACTTCAAAGTTGGAGATGGATTCGATGAAAACTCTGATATGGGTCCTATGGTAAATAAAACCCAGCGTGACCACGTCATCAGCCAGGTAGAAGAAGCTCAGAAAAAAGGCGCAAAACTCCTTTTCGGCGGTAATGGCATTGATAAGGACGGTTTCTTTATGGAACCTACGGTACTTACAAATTTGAAAGATACCCACGATATTATGGTCAGGGAAACCTTTGGACCCGTTGTGTGCATCCAGAAGGTTAAGAACGAAGAAGAAGCGCTCCAAAAAGCTAATAACTCTACATTCGGTCTTGGTGCTACTATCTGGACTAAGAACGCTAAAAAAGGAAAAGAGCTTGCCCGCAGGATCGAATCAGGTATGATAGGCGTAAATCAGGGCATCGGAGGCGTATCAGGTACCCCCTGGGTCGGCATTAAGCAGAGCGGCTTCGGCTACCTCGGCTCCATCGATGGAATGCGCCAGTTCACCGTCCCAAAGAAAATTTCCTACAGAGACTGAATATGTCATTGCGAGGAGTTCCGATGTAAATCGGAACGACGAAGCAATCCCCGTACTATTAACATCATCTAATTACTTCCCAGCCCCCTCTCCTTACCAAGGAGAGGGGAAGACACGATGAAATCGTGTCGGGGAGAGGTCATCTTAATTCTTAATTCTAAATTTTTAATTGATTATCGTTACCCAATTCAGATCGATATCCGTCTCACCGACATCAGGATCACCGGGAGGAGGCTGCTTCTCACCGGGCTGATGCTTGAGGATCGTCTTGACGGTTCCTGTGCTTGCAGCACCGTTCACCCAACTCGTAAGTAAACCAATTGGCCATCCGTTCTTATCAGCATCTTCATATGCAATGTCAGTATTAACTCCTACCGGGAAAAAGAAAAACTGGTGATCTGCGCCTTCTTCTTCTACTTCATTTGAAATAGTATCAATTTCTGATGGATTGCTTTCGTTGAGCAATATTATCCTGACTGAGTAACTCGAATCTGCAGTGATTCGTATTGTGTCAAACCTCTCCGGTGGATTTCCTCCCTCACCGTCTATGTCTCTGAAAATAAATTCCTGCATATGGTCACTGGTTAGATGGTCGAATTGAAGGATCATCGTGGTTATAACTTCACCTTCGTTAGGTGGTTCTGGATTTACAATGTCGTCAGAAGTGCATCCGTGAATTACTAATACTAATAATAGAAATATGCTTAATGTTATTTTTTTCATAATTGTTATAAGTTAAAATTTAACCGGTACTATTAGCCTCAAAGTGATGTTTCTGCCCGGATCATCTGTATAGTACCTGAATCTGTTTAAATAATCCCTGTAAGAAGTCTCGAATATGTTATCCACGCTTAATCCAAAACGCAGCTCCTGCTTTCCAACAGGTATTGTAAATTCTATGTCTGAATTAAAAAGCATGTATCCGTCTGGAGGCGGTACATAATCCGTATTTGCAGGCACTCGCGTCTGCTTTAATACATTTAATGATGAAACGCTGAACGAAACATCTTTAAAAATTGAAATATCTCCTGTTTTTAACGTTAACGTATTCTCGAATCTATCGGCAGGGATTAAGAACAGGTAATCATCAGCTGTTAGATTAAATGCTCTCACTATAGACGCCTTCGACTCGATATTCAGGAAGGAAAATATGTCATAGCTTATGTCAGCGTCCAGCCCCTTGAATTCGACATTAGTCTGCTCATAATAAAATGCGGGAAATGCACCCCGTATTGTTAGTATCGCAGGAGGTCTGGGCTCGAGGTATATGAAGTCACTTATGTAATTATAATACAATGTCGCCTCTGCGTGGAAATTCTTTTCATTATCATAATGGAATGTCCCGATTGCCTGGTATGACTTCTCAGGCGTAAGACTCTCATTGCCAACTTCATAAGATGCTGAGCCGTGATGTACGCCGTAGCTGAATAACTCGCTCGCCGATGGAGGTCTCCACGATGTACCGAGGTTCAGGCTGAACCACATATCCTGCTTTAACCAGTATTTTCCTCCCAGTACTCCCGAGAAATTACTGTGCGAAAAATCCGGAGAGTAAATATTTCCGTTTATGTTCTTATATATCTTCTGCCATTTGTAATCGTAACGTATTCCTGCTTCGAGTTCGAGCATTCCTATATTGGTTTGTTCAATGGCGTAGATCCCACCGGAATAGTTTTCGAAGTTTGGTATGAAATCCCTTCCTTTTGCCAGGTTAGTCTGTCGCATTATGCTCAATCCTGTCTTTCCTTTAAAGGGTCCTAAATTCCTGTGCTCCAGCATTACATCACCGGAATATGTGGTGATACCAAAGAAAAGCTCAGGCTGCGATAATAGCGCTGGATTGCTCGGAGTATGGTTATCGAATTCAGACCTCTCATTGTATTGCCACGAGTAATCTGCGGTAAGACGTGTATCCTTTCCCGTGACTAAGTATCCTTTTAGTTTAAACAGGTCGTGGTGAATGTCCTGGTACGGTCTT
>JAEYVS010000240.1 GCA_023429265.1 Bacteroidota bacterium
GGGTACTTATGGTGGTCTTCGAATAGCTTTTTCGCGTCGACTTTTATTGGGGTGGAGACAATCTCCCCGTTCAGGAATTTCACGACTTCTTCAAGCGTTTCAAACGGGTAAACCTCCAGACCTTCGACTATTCCGGCTTCCTCGGCGTTTTCCATCGGCAGGATAATGCCTTTTATCTTGTTCCTTTTGGCTTCCATGGCGATTGGGAGCACACCTGAAACCGGTCTGAGCTTTCCATCGAGGGATAATTCGCCAATGAATACATAATCAGGGATATTGTCAGGAATCACCTGCCTGGTTTCGCAAAGAATTCCAACAGCGATAGGAAGATCAAATCCCGTGCCTTCTTTTCTTTTGTCAGCAGGGGATAGGTTAATTGTATATCTCTTAATGGGGAATACGTAATCGGAGTTTTTTATCGCGGCAGCAACCCTGTCACGGGATTCTTTTACTGCGCTGTCCGGGAGACCAACTATTGAAAAGACAAACAATCCCGGTTCGATGTGTGTCTCTGTCCTTACAATAAAAGCGTCAACTCCGTATGTCGATGCTGTCAGTACTTCAGATACCATATTATTGGCAGATTTAGTTCTTCTTTTTAAATATCATACCGATGGGTACGCCTTCAAAACCAAACTTTTCCCGGAGCCTTTTCTCCAGAAACCTTTTGTAGTTCTCTTTTACCATCTTCGGTTCATTACAGAAAAAAGCAAAAACAGGGGGAGCAGATTTAACCTGTGTTATATAGTTTATTTTGAGCTCTTTGCCGCGCGCCGAAGGGTGCGGAGTGTTCTTTATGTCTTTTTGCAGCTCTTCATTCAGCAGGCTCGTTTTTATCTCTTTGCGTCTTTCGTCATATATTTCTTTGGCATCTTCCAGTACCTTATGGATCCTTTGCTTCGTTAAAGCAGAAATAAAGATTATTTTCAAAAAATTAAAGGTCTTAAGGTGGTCTGTAATTTTTTGTCTGATGATCTCGGCTGTTTTAGAGTCTTTCTCCACCAGGTCCCATTTATTTATGGCGATCAGCAGCCCTTTTTTATAATATATCACTTCTTCAATGATGTTAATGTCCTGCTTGTCGAGCCGGAATACAGCAAGCTTGATGTCGGACGCTTCATCCAGGGATTTCATTATTTCGGTCGCGTCTATCACCAGAATCGCTACATCACATCTCTGGATGGACCTGAAAGTCCTCATCGTAGAATAAAACTCGAGAGACTCATCCCGTTTGATCTTACTTTTTTTACGGAGACCCGCGGTATCTATTAAAACGATCTCTTCACCGTGATATTTTATTACCGAATCGATGGAGTCTCTTGTTGTGCCAGGGATATCCGTGACTATGTTCCTGTCTTCTTTCAGAAGAGCGTTTACCAATGAGGATTTTCCGGCGTTGGGTTTCCCGATGACGGCAAACTTTACTCTTTTGTCTTCATCCTCCAATTCTTCGGATGGAATGTCCACTGTCAGAATGTCCAGGAGTTCAGCTACGTTTCGTCCTGTATTAGCCGCTATGGCTATTGGTTCGCCTAATCCGAGTGAGTAAAACTCCGAAGCGTTTAGTTCGCGTTTCTCATTATCCGACTTATTTACTGCTAAGACGATCTCCTTTTCTCCTTCGTATTTTCTGAGCATATTGGCAATTTCGCTGTCCACGGGGTGTATTCCTACTTCGCCATCCACCACGAAAACAATTTTATCGGCTTCTTCAAGGGCTATTTTGACTTGTTCTCGGATGGCTTTCTCGAACTTTCTGGAATCTGCAGCGTCCTCAGGAAGATTATCCGTATCAGGTACGAATCCACCGGTATCGATGAGAAAGAACTTTCTTCCAAGCCATTCAGCTTCGCCTGAATTCCGGTCCCTTGTCACACCGCTTGTAGGGTGTACAATGGCAATTCTTTCCCCGATTATCCTATTGAAAAGGGTTGATTTGCCGACATTCGGACGGCCCACAATAGCTATTACATTTTCCATTATGGAAATTACTCCTATTACTTGAAAATAGAAATGGTATATGGAGGAGAAAATCAGATCTTATTCAGATCTTATATTGTATGCCGACTTCCATTACCCTGTCGGCGGGGATATTGAAATACTTGGTGGCGGATTCTGCACCGGAGAATAGGGAAATGAAGAGCTTTTTCTTCCAACTTTTTGCCGATAGCTTTTCTTCGGAAATAAGGGTTTCCCTTCCAAGAAAGAATGAGGTTTTCTCCGGATTGATCGTGAAAGAATTTTCATTGAGGAAATCGATAACCTTCATTACATCAGCGGTATCAGTGAAACCATAATGAACGACGACCCTGTAAAAGCCTTCTGCCAGTTCTTCTACGGACACAGATTTTTTAAAGTCACGGCGTGGAACTACGTCATACTTAATCGTTAAAATTACTATCTGCTTATGAAGTATCTTATTGTGCTTGAGATTGTATAACAATGCCGGTGGAATGCCTCTCGGGTTACTCCACATATAAACACCTGTGCCGGGAATGGCAACCTGTCTTATGCTCAGTACATCGGGGATAATGTCTCTAATCGGGGAAGTAACTTCTTCGATCTGCTTCCCAAGTCCTTTTCGCATTTCATACCAGGTGTGCATAATGAAATAAATGATTAAGGCTATCAGCAGAGGAATCCACCCGCCATCGATGAGTTTTAACATATTTGCTCCCCAGAATGAAAGGTCGATGATCAGAAAGAACACCGTCAGGAATATGGATATTCCGAGACCCCATTTCCAGATGTGCCTCATCGCTGTGAATGCCAGTATGGTTGTAATTCCCATCGTCGATGTGACAGCAATGCCGTATGCCGCCGCGAGATTTCCGGAAGTTTTAAAGCTGAGTATCAGTCCCACCGTACAGACAAAGAGCAGCCAGTTTATCTTAGGGATGTATATTTGCCCTCTTTCTCTTTCTGATGTGTGCAGGACTCTCATCCTGGGCAGGTATCCCAGCTGCAGAGCCTGGAATGTCAATGAGAATGCACCTGAAATGACAGCCTGTGAAGCAATTACAGTCGCAAAAGTGGCGAGTATCACAAGAGGATACAAAGCCCATTGCGGCGCGAGATAATAAAATGGATTTGCGGTCAGCTCCGGATGATGCAGTAATAACGCGCCCTGCCCGAAGTAATTCAAAAGTAAGCAGGGCAGAACTATCGCAAACCACGCAACCCTTATGGGAAATCTGCCGAAGTGACCCATATCGGCATATAATGCTTCACCGCCGGTAACAACCAGGAATATCACCCCGAGGATGACAAACCCATGAAATCCGTTATCTATAAAAAAGTTAACTGCGTATAAGGGATTAATTGCTTCGAGGATGCTCATATCCTTTAGAATGTATGGAATACCCAGGGCAGCCATCGTAAGAAACCACACCATCGTAATGGGACCGAATATTTTTCCAATACCGGCTGTACCGCGCTTCTGGATAAGGAATAATCCGAAAAGAATGGTAATGGTTAAAGGAATGATGTATGGATCGAATAATGGAGTCGCGATGGAAAGCCCCTCAACGGCACTGAGAACGGAGATTGCCGGGGTGATTATACCATCACCGTAAAGCAATGCCGAACCGAATAAGCCTATTGCAATAATAAACGGCATCGAACGTTTTGTGGTCTTGGATTTTACCAGCTCCATCAGAGCGAGTATTCCACCTTCACCGTGATTGTCGGCACGAAGAATGATGATCAGATACTTTATCGATATGATAAGGATGAGCGCCCAGAATATGAGTGACAAAACACCGAGGATATTATCTCTAACGGGAGGTATGGAGTGGTGACCGGAGAAACATTCTCTGAATGCGTATAAAGGGCTGGTACCTATGTCGCCATAAACCACCCCAAGCGCGCCAAGGGATAGTCCTAAAAGGTAAGGAAACTTTTTATTTGGGCTGTGAGTGGCAAATTTGCCTTCACCGCCGGGGCTATCATTCATTTGTTAATTACAGCTTCGGTATCTTATACTCCGCTGCTATTAATACTCAAAAATACAATATACCCGATATAAATCAGCACAAAAATAATTCCTTTAAACTTATCTATCTGGTGCTTTCTGCCGACAAATAGAAACAAGAAAAGCAGGATACTCGCCATAATTGTCATTCCAAGGTCGTATATGCTCGCGGGATTGAAGGGCAAAGGTTTTATTATAGAGCTGATGCCCAGTATCCAGAAGATATTAAAGATATTCGAGCCGACAATATTACCGACAGCTATGTCCACGTTCTTTTTATAGGCTGCAACGGCTGATGTAGCAAGCTCCGGCAGTGAGGTTCCTATCGCTACTACCGTCAAGCCAATGAAGGACTGACTTAAGCCGAGACTCATGGAGATCTCCACAGCACTGTCAATGATTAGCTTTCCACCTATAACCAACCCTGCAAGTCCGCCAAGAATGAAAAGGGTAGATTTTCCCGTCGCCATTTCTTTAACTTCCGTCTCAAAACCAAGATCAACATCTTTTGAGATGCTGACAATGTAATACATAAAGATTATGAAGAACCCGATAAGAATAAATCCGTCACCCCTGCTAAGCTCCGAGAAATTTCTCCCGTCAATTAAAGCGTCACTTGCAAGTACTCCCACAGCAATTGCAGCCAGTAGACTGAAGGGTATTTCCTTCCAGACTGTATTCTTTTTGACGGTCAGGGGATAAATTATAGAACATATACCAAGTATGAGAAGGATGTTTGCAATGTTGCTCCCCAGGATGTTACCAATTGCAATTTCGGGTGTATCCTGCAGGCTTGCGAATATGTTTACGACAAGCTCCGGCATCGATGTACCAAAAGCTACTATGGTTAATCCGATAGAAATATCGGAGACCTTCATTTTTCTGGCAATGGATGCGGCTCCATCGACAAGGAGATCTGCTCCTTTAATGAGGAGAACAAAACCGGCGGCAAGTAAGAGATAAGTTATCATTTCAATTTTTTAGGACAACAAATATATATAATGGAAAAATCAAAAATGATGTCTAATTTTTACCCTTAAACCCGTATTTCATATTTTTTTAGCTGACAATTAGTTATTTTTTGGATGCTATTCTATTACTAAAATCATTTAAATGCTTGTTTATATTCTCTTTGTGTTAGGTTTTGTGGTAATGATCAAGGGAGCGGACCTCCTGGTGGATGGCGCGGCTTCCCTCGCAAAGAGATTCAACATATCTAATCTCGTCATTGGTCTGACGGTTGTTTCATTCGGAACGTCCGCCCCGGAGCTCGTAGTGAACATAATAGCCAGCTTTAGCGGGAACGCTGATATAGCAATAGGGAATATACTCGGCAGCAATATAGCGAATATTTTCCTCATTCTGGGAGTATCCGCGTTAATCTATCCGCTTACGGTTCATAAAAGTACTGTAAAACAAGAGATCCCATACAGCTTCTTTGTTTGTGTGGTGCTTGCGTTACTGGTTGGAGAGACTTTCTCCAGTGAAGTGGATGAGGCAATGCTAACACGCGTAGATGGAATAATACTCCTGGGGCTATTCGGGTTGTTTATATATTACATTTATAAAGTTTCAAAAAAAACCGGTGAGCTACCTGAAGACGTAGAGATCAAGAAAATGAGCGTGCCTAAGGCAGTAGTATATGTATTGCTGGGGATACTCGGTCTTGTATTTGGTGGTCAGTGGATAGTGGATGGCGCTGTAGTAATTGCGATGTATTTTGGGATGAGCCAGTCATTCATCGGGCTTACCATAGTTGCTATCGGTACCTCCTTACCTGAACTTGCAACATCCGCAGTTGCAGCCTATAAGAAGAACTCCGATATTGCAATTGGAAATGTAGTAGGTTCAAATATATTTAACATAACCTGGATACTGGGAGTCAGCTCTCTCATTAACCCGCTTGT
>JAEYVS010000252.1 GCA_023429265.1 Bacteroidota bacterium
TTGCGAAAGAAGGTGACCCGGCTTTCCATAAATTCCCGATTTCCCGTCTCAAAACCAGATATGATTTCTCATTCTCGGGAATTAAGACTTCAGTACTTTACTATCTAAAAGATATAAACTTCGATCAAATGCCGGATGGAAATGAAAAACAGGTACTTATCAAAAACATCTGCGCCTCTTTCCAGAAAACTATGGTCGATACATTGATAAATAAGGTTTTAGATGCATCAGTTGAATACAACATTAAAACGCTCTGTATCGCCGGTGGTGTATCCGCTAATTCCGGCATCAAGAAAAGACTGCTTTCCTTAAAGGATAAAGGATACGAAGTTTTCATCCCCTCTCTGCAATACTCCACGGACAATGCTGCAATGATAGGGCTCACGGGATATTTAATGTATGAGCATTCAAAAGACAAAGATTACTTTCTGAATGAATCCTTTGCTAAAGAAGGAAAGCCGAGGCTTGACAGGGAAAATTTTTAAATATTCATTCTTGTTTTTTCAGAGAAATATATTTTAATATTTGAACTGCTTTTTTAAATTGTTGATTTTTCATAATTGGTAGTTTGAAGTTTTAAAATAAGTTTGGTTGTTTTTATAGATGCTTAGAAAAAATTTGGTTTTGATCCGGAAATTGAGTTTGTAAAAATAGGGTTTTGCTAAACGGTGCTATCCTGTGTAATTTTTTCAATTTACTAAAGAAATAATTTGCCACAGATACACCTAGCTCTCAGGGTTACAAATTTAAAATTATACGTCAAGGAACAACACTCAGTATTACGTTCACATCAATACAAAGATAGTAATATTTACGGTAAATGTCAAGGCATAATTATCACTTATGGATTTTTAATCTTCAGAGTATCAATTTGTGTATTTAAATCAAAAATTGTTTATTATTAAATTATTATGTAATTTTATAAAAAAAGCTAATGGAAATCAGTCCTGTATTTTTAGTTTTAAGCCTATTCCTTCCACGGATTGCATTAATAATCTGGTGGTTTATGCATGCCATACCTTTTAACACAGTTCCCTTCTGGGGTGAAGTATTGCTGACGATATTCATTCCGAGGGTTTTGATATTGATATACATAGCAGAGAATATGGGCACGGACAGTCCGTGGTTCTGGGTGCACCTGGTAGTTGCAGTATTGGTTTATATTTTTGGCGGGAAAAAAGCAGCAAACAGGAAGTAAGTCAATTGGCAATAGACAATAGACTATTGACAAATTCGGTAAATCCCCCCCCTGTATCCCCTCCAAAGGGGGACATATGAGCGGATAAGTAAATGAATCATGATTACCTTGACAAATCAGGTTTTTAAACCCCTCTGAAATGACATCTGCTCATTTCCTTCGCAGGTCATTTCTTCTCCCCTTTGTACAAAGGGGAGACATTGTTTTTAAAAAACGAGAGAAGATTATTTTAATTCTAAATTCTAAATTCTTAATTTAAAATGCAGCCACCAGACATTATATGGATAATCGGATACGCCTTCATAGTATGGTATGTATTCTTTAAAAAATCGACCAAAAATACTGTAAAAGCCCGTAAATAGTTATTTTTACACCCTCCTTTGAAACATTAGCGCTTATGTATAGTATTTCAGTCTAAACCTTTGCACAATTCAATGCATCAGAGGTTTAAAGTAACACTAATTAAAAGGGGAATAGTATGAGACAATGGGTACTCCTTGCTCTTCTATGTTTTTTCTTTACACATACAGCCAGTTCACAGACAGATAATAATACACAATCTAATCCGGGAAATGACAGCGTTTCGTTAAACCCGGAATTTAAGCCCAATAAAGTACCGGAACTGGTCATACCACGCATCTCCGAAGGAAAGATCACACTCGACGGAAAGCTCGACGAAGACATCTGGAAAAACGCCGCCCGCTGCGGAAACTTCACTGAAATAGCCCCCGGCGACAACGTCAAACCTGAAGTGGAAACCATAGCCTACGTGACCTATGACGATGATAATATCTACTTTGGCTTTGTTTGCTATGACGACATGAAAAACATTCGCGCGTCAATGACTGATCGCGACAGGATGTATGAGGACGACTGGATAGGTCCATTTATCGACACATACGGCGACGAGAAGGAAGCATTTGAGTTTTATGTAAATCCCTATGGAATACAGGGCGACCTCCATTGGACACCAAACTGGGAAGATTCCAGCCCTGATTATATCTTCACCTCAGAAACACAACTTTATGATGACAGATGGACCGCTGAAATAAAGATCCCGTTTAAATCCCTGAAATTCCCTAATAAGAAAGTACAGGAATGGAGGGTTCACATCCTCCGTAACCGTCCGCGAAATCTCCGCCAGCGCATCTACTGGGCATCTGTATCACGTGATGATCCGAATTTTCTCGGGCAGTCAGGAATATTTAAGGGAATAGAGAATATAAAAGGCGGCAACAGTCTTGAGCTGCTTCCTTATGTGCTTGGACAGCAGAAGGCAACTCTCACGAGTCCATTTACTTCAAACTCATCACTTGACTATGATAACCCGGGGGGTGAATTCGGGTTTGACCTTAGGTATGGTATTACGTCGAATATATCTCTCGATGCGGCATATAATCCTGATTTTAGCCAGGTGGAGGCTGATGCTCCTCAGATCGACATCAATCAGCCTTTTGCTCTGTTCTTTTCAGAAAAGAGACCTTTTTTCCTGGAAGGCATAAGCTCATTCAGGACACAGCTAAATAATATGGTTTACACCCGATCCATAAATAATCCGATACTTGCTTCTAAAGTAACGGGCAAGGAAGGTAACTGGAGCTTTGGATTTCTAACAGCATATGATGAGAATACTCCTTTCATAGTTCCATTGGAAGAACGCAGCTTCGTTTTGCAGAGTAATAAGTACTCACTGGCAAATATTCTCAGAGTTAAATACGATATGGGTGGTGAGAATTACATTGGGGCATTATTGACGGACAGAGAGTTTAGCAGAGATAGTTCATTCACGACGGATTTTACCGGGTATAACCGCACTGCAAGCATAGATTTCAGTTTTAATTTCCTCAAGAACTTCTACATCGGAGGTATGTTCACAGGCTTTGCAACGCGTGAGATCAGCGATACAAGTTTCTTTGACAGCCAGCAAAGATTTGGCACCGAGAATCAGTATACAGCTGCTTTCGACGGTGAATCATACAATGATTTTTCAACATATTTATACATTAAACGATCTTCTGATAATTACGGCTTCCATACTGAGTTTAGCTCAAATGGTCCGGCGGTAAGGAGAGACCTCGGATTCCTGACAAGAAATAATTACACACAGCTTTACACATATCACTATTATAATATCTACCCTGAAAGTAAAATCATCCGCAAAATTATTCCTGATATTACTGCAGGGCTTCAGCATAATTATGACGGTATTATTAAGGATGAATATCTTTACCCGGGTGTTACCATCGAGTTTCACAATGGAACACGACTCTGGGGTAATTACATAGGGATTCTTAATAATGAAACATACGGTGGTCAGTGGTTGACCGACATTAAGAGATGGAATGCGGGAATAGAAAATTACTCTTTAAATGAAATAGGTGGTGGGTTTTTTTATGAACAGGGACGAAGCATAGTGCGATTTGGTTCCCCGCCATACATCGGGCAAAGCCAGTTTTTAGATGCCTGGGTAGACATAAAGCCCATAGACAGAATAATCAGCAGCTTTAACTACACATACGAGGAGCTTGGCGCTCTCGATGGCAACTCACTTCTTTATGCAGGTTGGGTCTTTCGTAATACGACAAGATATCAATTCAATAAAAATCTTTTCATACGGTTAGTTACACAATATGACCAGTTTAATGATGCTTTTTATTTTGATCCATTAATAAGCTATAAATGGAATCCATTTACAGTTCTGTATCTGGGGTCTACGCATAGCTTCGAACAGGTGGATGACGCTTCGATAAATAATAAGACTGTATTGAAAGAAAGCAACCGGACATTCTTTTTGAAATTCCAGTATCTATGGCAGCTATAGAAAAGATTAACAAATTACTAAAAAAGAGCCTCTTAGGGCTCTTTTTTGTTTCTCACCTTTATTATTTCCTCATAAAATTTTAATTTCCAGTAAATTTAAATATTTTTGTTAATCATAATATACAACTAATGTCTGACAACAAAGTAAATCCCATTCCTGAAAATTATCAAAGCGTCATTCCTTACCTTATAGTCAAAGGAGCCCCCGGCCTGATGGAGTTTCTTAAAACCGTTGCAGGAGCAGAAGAGCTGCATAAGATGGAAATGCCCGATGGCACAATAGCTCACGCTGAAGTAAAGATAGGCGACAGCACTTTAATGATAAGTGAAGCATCCGATATGTACCCCGCGAACCCTGCAATGTATTATATCTATGTAGAAGATGTGGATGCAACTTACAAAAAAGCGCTTGATGCAGGAGCAGAATCCGTCAAAGAACCAACAGACCAATTCTACGGTGACCGAAGCTGCCTGGTAAAAGACGGTACAGGTAATAGCTGGGGATTTGCAACTCACGTTGAAGACGTTTCTCCAGAAGAAATGGACAAACGGGCTGCGGAAGCAATGTCCCAGGGTCAATAGATTTCAAATAAAAATCCCCCGCTAAACAAACGGGGGATTCCTGTGTTAAAAGCAAGTAAAGGAGGATTTACTTTGCTTTTCAATGAAAAGAAAATGAAAAGAAAAATTATTTTGTAAGTATCATCTTCTGGACCTTTACAAAATCTCCTGCCTGGATCCTGAAGAAATACACGCCGCTTCCAAATTGCGATCCGTTCCATTCTACTTCATACCTTGAAGCTTCAAGAGAACTATTTACAAGCTGAGCAACTTCCCTACCGGTTATATCATAAACCTTCAATGATACAAAGCCGGCCTGAGGAATGTCAAACTTGATCTTAGTAGACGGATTAAATGGATTTGGATAGTTCTGATACAGATCATATACTGTAGGAATTTCAGAATGCTGAGTTATTCCGCTGACTAAGTCTGTCGTAAACTTAAAGTATGAAGCGAATGGACCCCATCCGTTTTCATTCTTCGCTCTTACTCTCCACCAATATGGAGTAAGCTGAGGAAGGTCAGGATTATATGTAAATGTTGTATCGGTTAAAGTTGAATCCAATGCAACCGGAGCTGCATTTGTATCCGCATAAAACTCAAACCAGTACGCAGTTACAGTATTATCCATCTCAGGAGTATTAGACCTACCCGGTCTTTGCACGCCTTCAATTG
>JAEYVS010000099.1 GCA_023429265.1 Bacteroidota bacterium
CCGGAGTTATATTCCGAAAGAGCTTTTATGTCATTTGATGTTAGTACTTCCAGGTGGTCCACTGATATTGCCGATTCACTGATGGCAGCGTCTATGCCGCCTATCGAATTGAATTGGTCCGTGTGCAATTTAGGAATTAAACCAAATTGTTTTCCTGCTGATAATATTTCTTTTGTCTCGGATTTTGAAAAATATCCTTTCTCACAAAACACATCTACAAATACAGCCAATTGCTTCCTGGCTATCTCAGGTATCATTTTGTACAAAACAAGCTGAAGGTATTCCTGTTTTGAAACTTCCGGAGGTACGGCATGCGCTCCGAGAAAAGTGGGTATAATATCCAGAGAAAAACGGTTATCCTTTGCAAGGTCGTTTATTACCTGCAGTATTCTGAGCTCAGAATTAAACTCAAGTCCGTAACCTGATTTTGCTTCAAGTGTAGTGGTGCCGTATTTTACGAAATTTTCTAATCTCTGCTCCCCCAGGTTTTTTAACTCCGCTTTGGTTGCGCGTCTGGTTGCCTTAACGGTGCTCAGGATGCCGCCCCCTGCGTTTGCTATCTCCTGGTAGGAAGCTCCACGAATTCTCATCTCGTATTCATCTTCCCTTTCTCCGGCAAAAACAAAATGTGTATGAGAATCCACAAAACCGGGCATTACGGTTTTTCCCGAACAGTCAACTTCCCGGATTACTTTGATCTTATGTTTACTGAGATGTTTAAGGAGTTCCTTTTCTGTTCCTATGAATTCTATTTGCTCGTCTTTGAGTAATAGAGAACAGTTCTTTTCTATCCCTATGTCTGACATCTGTTTACCTTTTTTGGGTAAAAGATTTTTTGACCGGGACGTAACAAGCCTGGAAATGTTATGTAAAACTAATGACATTGGATCGTTCTTGAAAAGTTAAGCTGTTGCTTCAGGCTCAAGAAGTCGTTCTTTATGAGCCGCTACTTCATCAATTCTCCAGCAGGCTGCAGTATGACCGTCTCCTACATCAAATAATGGAGGTTGTTCATTCCAGCACTTTTCGATGGCAAATTTGCATCTTGTGCAAAAATGGCATCCCTGGGGATAATTTGTTGGAGCAGGTACATTTCCTTCAATTGTGGTGAGCTTTTCTTTCCTGTTTTTTGCTTTTGGTATGGAATTTAGCAGTCCTATGGTATAAGGATGTTTAGGATCCTTGAATATCTGTCTCACCGTTCCGTATTCTGCTACTTTTGAGGCGTACATTACGCATACTTTATTGGATACCTCGGCTATTACACCAAGGTCGTGTGTAATCATTATTACGCCCATTCCGAGATCTTTTTGAAGCTTATTGATCAATTCCAGGATCTGAGCCTGCACCGTTACATCAAGTGCCGTTGTTGGCTCATCGGCTATCAGTATTTCAGGGTTGCATGCCAGCGCTATTGCTATCATTACTCTCTGCCTCATACCGCCGGATAGCTGGTGAGGGTACTCACCGTATCTTTGCTCCGGAGCCGGAATACCCACAAGCGTGAGCATTTCTATCGCTTTTTCTTTTGCAGCTTTTTTATCAAGGTTTTGGTGAAGCATAATTACTTCTTCTATTTGGTCCCCGCACGTAAATACGGGATTCAGTGATGTCATCGGCTCCTGGAATATCATTCCAATGTCGTTTCCTCGAATCTTCCTCATTTCTTTTTCCGGTAGCTGAACCAGGTCAGTTCCTTTAAAAAGGATCTTTCCTCCTGCTATCTTTCCCGGAGGCTCGGCTATCAAGCGCATAATGGATAATGCCGAAACACTTTTCCCGCAGCCGGATTCACCTACGATGCCAAGCGTCTCACCCATTTCCAGGTCATAGCTCACGTCATCAACCGCTTTGGCGATACCGTCATCCGTATAAAAAAAGGTCTGTAAATTCTTTACTTCAAGAAGTTTTGCCATATCAATTTCAGTGTAGTTTAGCTTCAAAAGTTAAAGTAATTATGTATTTATTTCAAGTAAGTTTTAAGCCTGAAAAACTTTATAAATTATGGCATTATGAGAATTTTATCTATATTTAAAATTCATTTTAATTCGGTTATTATGGTAAAGAACAAAGAAAACTAACTTTAAAAGATGAAGATAGGAATAACATGCTACCCTACATATGGAGGCAGCGGGGTTGTTGCGACTGAACTGGGTAAAGCGCTGGCTTTAAGAGGACATGAAGTGCATTTCATATCTTATGCCGTTCCCACCAGGCTTACCGGGTTTATAGATAATGTCTTTTATCACGAAGTGGAAATGTACAGCTATCCGCTTTTCGAATTCCCTTTATATAGTCTAGCATTAACCAGTAAAATGGTAGAAGTCGCGAAAATAAATGAACTTGATCTTATTCACGCGCATTATGCAATCCCTCACGCTACCAGCGCGTTTCTTGCAAGAGAAATTTTAAAAGCGGAAAAGATTACCGAAAAAGAGCTTAAAGTCATTACTACTCTTCACGGAACAGATATTACGCTTATTGGCCTTGAGCCGAGTTTTCTTCCTACTATGAAATTCAGCATCGAGCAATCTGATGGGGTTACAGCCGTGTCAAACTTTCTAAGGGATAAGACAAAATCAAATTACCAGATTGAAAAACACATCGAGGTCATTCCTAACTTTATTGATACTGAAAAATACAGCAGGCAGGACAACGAAAACACTCAATGTATGAGGAAAAAATTTGCGCCTGATGGAGAAAAAGTGCTTGTGCATATATCGAATTTCAGAGCTTTAAAAAGAGTGCAGGATGTCATAAAGATATTTGCAGAGGTAAAAAAAGAAGTGCCGTCTAAGCTTCTGCTGGTAGGGGATGGTCCGGAAAGAAGTGAATGCGAAAGGCTTGCGCGAGACCTTGGGATCTTCGAGGATATTAAGTTTATGGGTAAACAGGATTCATTACCCGAGATTCTTTCCATATCAGATCTTTTCATTATGCCTTCTCAATCCGAAAGTTTTGGACTTTCCGCCCTCGAAGCGATGAGCTGTAGTGTTCCGGTTATTTCATCCAGTATTGGAGGATTACCCGAGCTCAATCTTCACGGTGAAACAGGTTATATTGCGGAGATAGGGGATGTAGACAGAATGGCAAAATATGCAATCGAACTTCTAATCAACCAAAAGAAATACGAATATTTCAGTAAAAAAGCCCGTGAAAGAGCTCTTAAATTCCGGGAAGAAAATATAGTACCGCTTTACGAAGAGTTTTATGAGAAAATACTCGCATCAAATAAAAAAGAGCAGGTTATTTAGCCTGCTCTTTTTTAAACTTCCTATTTAGACCTAACTTATTTAATAAGCATCATCTTTTTGGTCTGTACAAAACTTCCGGTCTTCAGCGTATAAAAGTATATTCCACTTGATAGATTGCTTGCATTAAACTCCGCGCTGTATGAGCCGCCTCGCAAAATATTATTCACCAGCTGTCCAACGAGCTTTCCTGAAACATCATAGATATTCAATGAAACTAATCCGCTTTCCGGTACGCTGAAATCTATCTTCGTCGTAGGGTTAAACGGATTTGGATAGTTTTGCTTAAGATCAAATGCTGCCGGTTGTCCGTTATTGGTACCGGTCACAGAAGTAACTATCAGTGAATTGACCGCTAATACGGATTTATAAAGATTAAGCCTTCCTTTTCCTAGTATGTTGCTTAGGTTTGCAAGTGTGTCCACACTTTCCATCATCAATTGCTTCATTAAGCGCGCTACAGAATCAGGCTGTGTCATTGATAGGTATATCATGCTGGAATCTGCTGCCGCGTACATAAGTCCTATTGAGCCCGCTACGTGAGGAGTTGCCATCGATGTACCGGTTGAGGTACCGTATAAATTATTTGGGTTTGTTGATAGGATACTTGTGCCGGGCGCTCCAATATCCATATGAATGGGACCGTACCCTGCACCGGTATTCCTTACATCATTCCGGGTGGTATTTGTCACTGAAAGCATAAAATCACTTGGACAGGCAGTAGGAACATCTCCGACTACATCTATATTTACATTATTATTTGGTCCTGCGCCGGCGCTGATTATTCCTTCCATTCCAAGAGAGTCATAGTAAGCGCACCATAATGGATAGTTGTTTGGATTAGCATTATCCACCCCAAAGGATGAATTTGTTGCGACTACATAAGCTCCTTTTACACCGTTTGTTTGATTGTAAAGTTGCCTTTGTCTCTGTGCATATCGATAAGCGCGTAATACAGTTGCTTCTGAACCTGAAGATCCCTGGATTGCCATTACCCTCATATTCCAGTTTACTCCTGTTACGCCCAGGTTATTGTTTCCCCTCGCGCCGACTGTACCACTAACGTGAGTTCCATGTTGACTTGAAGTAATATTTCCATTACTATTATAAGCATTCCAACCGTTTACATCGTCTACGTATCCGTTTGAATCATCATCAATGCTGTTACCGGGTATTTCACCCCAATTTTTCCAGAAATTTAAATCTTGATGAGCAAGAAAAAATCCACCATCAACTACCGCTACTACTATGGTATCACCTAATGCTGTCAATCCACCCTGAGTATAATCCCAGGCTTCAGGTGCATCGATATCTGCATCGACGGTACCCCCGGACTGGCCGGTATTATGAAGTCCCCACATTTCATTGAATCGTGTGTCATTGGGCATTGTGTCCCGTTCTTCTACGATGTGATTAAACTGAGCTATGTCTACTTCTGGCGATTCAATAACTGAAATCAATGCGTCTACTGCATCTGATCTGTTTTTATCATATTCTACCAGCCATAGATTATATTCTTCTATGACAGGTTCTTTGATTGTCATTCCAATATTGTCAAATTTAGCAGTGTATTCCTGCGCATCGACACCGGGCTTAAACATAACTAGCAATTCTCCCTCAACATAATTTTTATCATTATAGAGATGAGAATAGTTGCTGTGACTTTTGGTTTGCTTTGACATGGAACCAAATATTACTACTAAAGCAATAACAAATATCCCCACCAAAGACAGAAATTTCCCTTTGTAATTTGATCGCATAATTAAAAATTAGTTATAAGCTTATTATTTTTAGAATATTAAAGATATAATCCTCATAGTACAAATACAATGTTAATTTAACAGGAATTACATTACTTTAATAAAATCATTCTCTTAACCGAGTAATTTTTGCCGGCTTTCAGTGCATAGAAATACACACCGCTGGAAAGATTTGCTCCACTGAAAGTAACTTCGTGAGATCCTTGAAGTTTTTTAGTATTTTCCAGGGTGATTACCTCCTTACCGGTTATATCATAAACCTTTAAAGTAACAAAATGATTCTCCGGTAGATAATATTTAATGATTGTAACCGGATTAAATGGATTCGGATAGTTCTGGAATAGTATGTGTTCTCGGGGTATCATATTTGTTTGATTTATGTTTAATGTTGACTCCCCAAAGCAAAGTCCCCAGGAATTTAATATTCCCTGATCTCCACCAAAGTTATCATATATTGATAACACCCATTCACCATTCATTGTGGTTCCCATGAATTTCGAAAGTGAATCCATTCCATAATGAGTTCCGGGGCGATAGTTTGGGGGAGAGGTATATGGCTGCATAAATGAAGTTATTGAATCCATTGATATCAATCCATCATCTGAAAGCTTTGTTCCTATGAAGTTTTTACCATTAGAACCAAATGAGCTTCCAACGCCTCTCCCGGGTCTGCTCATCAAAGTATCCGTTATTCCGTTATGCGAAAGTGTCATGGTCAGGTCGCCTACCCACGTATGAAGTACTGTGTCAAGAACAACTTTTATGTAGCCGGGTATTCTGGTGTAATCTTCTATTACAAGAGTGTCACGAATAGTGGTAAAATCAAGGATTTGCTTGGATAGGTTATCTCTGGAATATAATGATGTGCAATCAGAATTACCTGCGCCCCCTAATTTATAACACGCTAGTGATGTACTTTGAAAATTTAGCAAAAGATAACTGTTGTTTCCTGATTTCACAAAGTGTGCTCCACCGGCGATTGCGTTTCCTGAAAGTCCGATGCCGTATGAGGCAATGATACTCCCCGATCCTATGTGTATTTTGTGTAATGTATTACTTAATGAAGCTCCCTGTTGATTCCAAACCCATAAAAATGCAGAATCCTGTGAAGAAGAACTATCCCAGGCTAAACCATATTTGCCGGTTATTTCACCGGCTGAAATTATGCCTTTAACATTCCCAACTGTGTCGTGGCAGGTTATATTCCCGGCAAAGTCACAATTCCAAAAACCTTTACGGTTTGGATCCCATGCAATTGCTCTAAATCTGCCTCCCTGGATAGGATATTCGGATTTTACATTTAGTGCGGAATCCATTTTATAGAGAACACTCCCGGCTTTACCACCCCATAGATACTCACTTCCCGAGCCGTCAGGACCAACAGTCATATCTCGAATTGATCCGGTGTAGGGAGGGGAGAATATGGAATCTAAAGTACTTAAGTCGGGAATTTCTTCCGGGCTATGTGATTCAAGCGTATAGCATTTGTTTTGAGCAGACCAGGTATTGAGATAATATTTTCCCTTAAAATATACGGCTCCAACTGTCCCGTTATTAAGCCCATAAATATTTGCGAAGTAAAGATTCCAGTTCAATAATGCGCTGAAAGATTGAAGTCCGGAATATATAGCAGAACTTGTTTGAGGGACTAAATCGGAATTGGGATTGCTGTCGCTGTACTTAAAATTTGCTGCAAAAATAAGTACAATAACCAATATAGATAAGTGAATGGGTCGAATAAATGATCTATGCATAAGAATATAATTATCACGAAGTAATTGCGAAAAATCGTGAAATTTATCGTTTCATTTATTCAACCCAAAGTAATTTATAGCAGAATTTCCAAAAAAGAAACTCAATTTATTACTTCAGTAAGATCATTTTTTTGACATCAGAATAGTATTTGGACTGGATCCTGTAATAATAAACCCCGGCAGGGAGAGAGCCGGCATCGAATTGGACTGTGTATCTGCCTTTGGTATGGAATGAATCAACTATCTTTGAGATTTCCTGTCCTAATAAGTTATATACCACGATCTTTACGTTTACTGCATCCAGGATGTCATATGTTATGTTCGTGGAAGGATTAAAGGGATTGGGATAGTTTTGACTCAGCTTGTATGTTGTTGGGATAACCTGTTCTTCAAAGCTCATTGGTCTGTCGATCCTGATTACCGGATTAAAAATATTTAGCCGTCCTCCTGATAGGATCTTTCCCTGTAATGTTGGAAGTTTATCTGATCCTTCCAGAATGAATTTTTTGATTCTTAATGCCATCGAATCAGGATAGGCAGCTCCATAATCCAGATATGACTGGTGTGCGGCAGAATAAAGCAGTGCGACTGCGCCTGCTACGTGAGGTGAAGCAAGGGACGTACCTCCCGAAATACTGTAAAAATTTCCGGGAATTGTTGACAAAATTGAAACACCTGGTGCTCCAATGTCTATTGATTTAGATCCATAAGCCGCTCCTCCAAATAACTCATCAACTGAGGTGGTACTGGTAACACTTATCAAATAATTACTCGGACACGATGTCGGAATGTCGCCTGTCAGATCCACATTTGAAGAGTTGTTCATCGTTGCTGCTACATTTAAAATGCCTTCTTTTCCCATTACATCAAAGAATTCACACCACAAAGGATGGTCTTCCGGCCTGGCGAAATCAATTCCAAAGGATGAATTTGCCGCCACAATATAGCAGCCTTTATCACCGTTAGTCATATTGTATAACTGCCTTTGTTTTAATACATATGAATATGCCTTTAACACCGTAGCTTCGTCAATTTCAGGAGTTGCTTTTATTTGTATTGGAAGTAGTGATACCCTCCAGTTTACTCCCGCGATTCCATTGTTGTTGTTGCCTTTAGCTCCTATTATCCCGCAAACCCTGGTTCCATGATCCAGCGAAATAATCGAATCATTTCCCGATGCCGCGTTCCATCCGTTATAGTCATCGATATAACCGTTTCTGTCGTCATCGATACCGTTACCGGGTATCTCGTCTAGATTCTTTCTGAATGTCAGCTCAGTGTGCTGCAGGTAAAAACCATTATCTATCACGGCAACCACTATCTCTCTGCCGTCTTTTGTCTTTCCGCCCGTTGTGTAGTCCCATGCTTTCAATGCTTCTATGTCCGCATTTGGAATACCGCCATGCTGACCTGTATTCTGTAATCCCCACTGCTCATCAAACCGTGGATCATCCGGAGCGTTCTCGCGCAGACTTACTATATGATTAAATTGGGCAGTCTTTACATCAGGAGATGAGTTGAATGAAGTCAGTAATTGATCCGGTGAATCGATCTCACTTTCGTTATATTTTATAAGCCATAGATTGAGCTCTCCGGAGATGAGTTCAAAAGAAAAATTGGTATTGCTCGAAATTTCGGAAAGTACAGTCAAAGGACTTGAACCGCTCTTTAATTTTACAAGGATCTCTCCTTCAATTCTTGATGAGGTCTGATTTACGGAAGAATTAAAGTTTTCCGACCCGATTGTAATTATGGAAGCAGTTGATGCAAGGATGAGTAATAATAACCATCCGGATATTTTCCGTAATTTTTTTTGCATTCTGGTAAAAACTTAGCGGCTGTACTATATAATAAAATAGTAATATTATTTTAAAATTTCCAAATTAAATTTGAAAATCAAACTATTAAATAAACAACATTTACTATAAGTAGCAGGAGAAAATTATGTAGAAAGCGGCTATCTTCTGACGGGTTTGTCATCTCTGAATAAAAATCCCGGTAAGATGAGATTCTCCGCAGAGAGTCTTACCTCGGGAATGTACTGCCCTACAGGGTCGGAATCGATCATTATTTTACTTACCTGTTCGGTTTCATCGAAATTAATTATCATGTTTTTGCCTTCAGCGCGGTTCACTCCATTGGCTTTCAGATTTTCAAACGTAAAGTAAATGCTTTGCGAGCTCCCCGTTACATCTACTCTGCTTATTTGTTCATCCAGAAAATGCATGGTAATATCCGTGCCTTTTACCTGGTTATACCTGTCGTAAAATCCCTGGTCGGCATTCTGAGATATTACAAAAGAATATTTTGACCCCGGTAGATTTTCCAGCTTTTTTATGTAAATCGTTTGGAGCTTTTTCCCCGGTAGGTCGGCGTAGATGCTGTCGCCGGTCATTTGAGATTCTTCCTGCCAGACTATTGGATTTAGAGATAGTGATACTGTTTCCGAATCGGCATAGAATGTGCTCAGACCGCTTTTGGACAGAAAATCTCCGCGTATGGTTTCCACACTGTCGGTTGCTACATAATACTCGGGATCATTTCTATAAGCCTCCATAATCCTGCTGTAAATAAATAATGTATCCGGCTCGTCGATCTGGATTAGCCGTGCATTGCCTGTGACCTTTGTATAGTTCCGGACTTCAAAATTCTCAAGGTGATCACCGTATACAATTGTATTGTTATTCTGGCTCTCGATCTTTACCCTTCCTGATGCGACAGATCTCTTTTCAAATGAAAAATTTATCAGAGTGTCTGAAGTAACAATTGTAGAGTCACTCACCAAACGGGCATTGTTGTATGCAAGGGATTTACCCTGCCTTTTTAGAAAGTCTACCTTTTCTGCAGTAATAACCGCGGAATCCGTCGTCACAACCACGTTTCCCTCTGCAAAAGAATCTTCGGTATTACGAAGATATGTCAGTTTATCTGAAGTAATGTCATAATCGGCATTTACAACGTGTACATTCCCGTTAAATATTGCCCGCGCGTCATTAAAGTAATATACTCCCGAGCTCGCGGTTAGAGTAGCATTGGGGTCCTTTAATGTTATTCCGCCTGATCCCGTTGCTCTCTTATCATTTCCATAGTATGTGCCCCGTGATGTAAGCAGTGTGACAGTGTCCTGGATGATTCTTACGTTACCGCGCAGATCTACATAGTTTTCATCGATGTACTGTGTAGCAGAGTTGCAATAAACGGTGATGTTACCCTGCTGAATGATTACATTTCCTGTCGCCTCCCGTACGGTTTTACCGTCTACTACATTTCCTGTCAGCTGGTCTGCGTTCTTCAGTTCGATTTTCTCCTGTGAATACAATGGTAGCGTGAGTAAAAACAGGACTATGATATTTATTGCGATCTTTATCACTAATCGAATGTACCTGTTACTTTATATATCTTATAATTTGTCAGATTCTGGTCGGATTCAAAGCCTATTCCCTTTATCTCTTCATTTGGGGTCTTAATATGAACGAATTGATCCGAATAAACTTTTTGTTCTCTATTATTCCAGAATAGCTTATCTGTTTTTAAAATACTTCCTTCTTTGTTCACAACGACAACGCTGTCGTATATTTCTATGTCCTTTGTTGAATCTACCACAATGCCATTTTTCCCCGTCAGAGTGGAGACGATTTCACCCGCCTTGAAAAAATCCACCTTGGCTCCGCTGTCTATCTTAATGTATCCTTTTCCCGGGTAATGTCCCATATAGCCTGCATTCAGTATTGCTGTAATATTGGCGGAATCGGAAAATGAGACGGTAGAATTCCAGCTCTCCTGGTCGGGAGTATCCTGAGTATTGTAATCTGTTTTGGGAGGGGCTAACTTTTCTTCACAGGCTGTGAAGGCAATTACCGCAATTATCAAAAGCAAGATTTTATTACCTGGTCTGATCATTTTAAAACATTTCAAGTTATAGCCCTACTTCGATGAGCTTATGCATATGAACAATTCCCGCGAGCTTTCCGTTCTTATCCGTGATCACAAGCTGTGTTATCTTATTATCTTCCATGAATTCCAATGCTCTTTTTGCAAGGGTGTTTTCCTCTATGTTCTTTGGATTACCGGTCATAACTTCACGGGCTTTCGTTTTTGTCAGGTCAAGATTCTTTTCCAGATACCGCCGGATGTCCCCGTCAGTAATGAATCCTTTAATTGTTTTACCCGTGGTTACAACTGCGCATCCCAGGCGTTTGGATGAAATTTCATAAATGACTTCTTTTAATCCATCTCCTTCCTTTACTGCCGGAATGTCGTCACCCTTCACCATTATGTCGCTTACCTTCAAAAGAAGCTTTGCTCCAAGGCTCCCTCCGGGGTGGAGTGAGGCAAAGTCTCTCTCGGAAAAACCGTTCTTGTTCAGTAACGCAACCGCCATTGCGTCGCCTATCACCAGGGTGACCGTCGTGGATGACGTAGGCGCGAGATTATGCGGACAGGCTTCCTTTTTTATTGAAGCGTCTATCACGTGATCTGAAACCTTCGCCAGTTCCGATGTGATATTTCCCACTATGGAAATTATTTTTATCTTAAGAGATTTAAAAATCGGGATGAGCGTATTAATGTCATTCGTGCTGCCGCTTTTGGAAATTATCAGTACTACATCATCCTCTCTTACTGCTCCGAGATCTCCGTGTATTGTATCGGCTGTATGCAGGAATATAGAATATGTCCCCGTCGAATTAAATGTTGCTACTATCTTCTGAGCTATGATCCCCGATTTCCCGATGCCCATTACCACGACTTTGCCTTTGCATTTGTGTATGGTTTCTATCGCTGACGAAAAATTATCCCGGAATTTCGGATTTGTAAATCTTTTCAGTAGATCATCTATGGATTGCTTTTCTATCGAGACTACCTGCTTAGCGTCTCTTAGTATGTTGTCTTTGCTTTTAGAAACAGCCAATTTTGTATGTTATTTATATTTACTGTATAATACTCAGAATATTGGTTTTTTAAAATTACATTAATTTACTGC